>JAJYTS010000010.1 GCA_021792935.1 Bacillota bacterium
CCATGTTCAACATCAATAACATATCCGGAAACCCGGGCAATGCCATCGCGGGAATTGGTGGCATGGCGCTCTTCAATCTCAACCAAGAGATGGTCGCCCTCGTGCACAGGAAGCGCTTGCCGCTCCACTTCCGCGCGCGGCCCTACCGCCACGAATTCAACGCGGTTCATATCGACCGCTTCCACCCCGCGTACAAAAACCGACCGGCCGGCATCATGCTCCAATAGACGAAGGTTGCTCCCTCCCGGCCCAATGAGATGAGCGGCGACCAGAGGATGGGTTTCCACCAGAACAGCCTCGGCGTCTGTTTCCCGAAACTTTTCCATAATCCGATAGCGCACCCGCCGCGCCACCACATCCTCCGACAACACATGGCCCCGTCCCTCACAGACCGGGCAGACCCGCGTCAACTGATTCAACAATGACTCTCGAACCTTTTTGCGGGTCATTTCCAAAAGGCCTAAACGGGTCAGCCCCAGCACTGTCACGCGCGTGCGATCTCCCCGCAGTGCCCGTTGGAACGTCTTAATGACGTCTCCCTGGTCGGCCTCATTCTCCATGTCAATAAAGTCCACCACGATGATGCCGCTAATATCGCGTAGGCGAAGCTGGCGGGCAATTTCCACCGCCGCCTCCTTATTGGTGGCTAACACGGTATCAGAAAGATCGGTGGTCCCCACATTCTTTCCCGTATTCACATCAATAACCGTCAACGCTTCGGTTTCGTCAATCACCAGATATCCGCCGCACTTCAACCAGACCCGCCGCTTTAAGGCGCGATCCAATTCCGCCTCGATCCCCCGCGCCTCAAACAGAGGCACCGCGCCTTGATAGAGCTCGATGCGGCTTTTCAATCCTGGAGACAGCGATTGCGCCAATTCCCGCGCCTTAATATAGGCATGGGGGTCATCAATGATGAAGCGGTCGACCCTTTCGTCCAAATGGTCCCTTAAGGTTTTGGCGATAAGACCGGCTTCCCGGTGCAGCATTTGCGGAGCCCGGGTAACTCTGCTCTTATGGCGAACTCGCGACCACACTCTGCGCAAATAGGCCAAATCCCGGCTCAGGGCACGCTGCGACGCCCCTTCCGCCACCGTCCGAACAATCAGGCCCATGCCCTTCGGCCTCAATCTTTCCGCCATTTCCCGAAGCCGATCACGTTCCCGCTCGCTGTCAATACGGCGCGACACCCCGACCGTCTCCGAATAAGGGGTTAACACCAAGAATCTGCCCGGCAGACTGATGTCGGTCGTGATTCGCGCCCCTTTATTGCCAATGGGCTCCTTGGCGATTTGCACCACAACTTCTTGCCCGACCTTCACCACTTCTTGGATAGGACGGGACTTCTTGCGGTCACGGTCCTCGGCATGCGCATCATCCACATATAAGAAAGCATTCTTCTCCAACCCTAGGTTAACAAATGCCGCCCGCATTCCTGGAAGCACATTTTCCACGCGACCCTTATAAATATTTCCCGCCGCCTGGTCCTCATCCTCATGCGCCATATAAAACTCGACCAGTTGACCGTCTTCCATGATGGCTAAGCGACTTTCATGAGGACCATAATTGATGAGAAGTTCCTTAAAAATTTTTGGTTCCGGTTCACGAAGGACGCTATCCGTTGCCACGTCCCCCAGGGATTGTTCGCCGGCCCCATCCTCCGCCGTGTCAGATCCCGCTAAGGCTGGCAGAATCCCCCAACGGCGACGCTTGCGCCGTGGCATAATATATCCCTTCCCTTTTCGCGATATCTATTGATTTGTTCATCGTGCCCTGCACACACCAAAATACAGCTCTAAAAACTCTCCTTACCTCATGCTGACCGCCCATTATCACGACAATCCTAAAATTTCAAACTTTTACGAGGCGAACCTTCATGATCCGATGCGCTCTCATCCCCATGATACCATTTCACCCCTCCGCGTCAATTGAGACCCCCTTTATAACAAGTCCCCCAAAGGACAGGAAGGCCCGCGCTCTTGCAGGGCGCGTAGCAAGGCATCCTCGTACACCACCCCCAAAGGGTGCATATCTGGACCCAACACCACCACCCGGTGATATTTCAAGGGACGCATCACCCGAATCACCTCGATCACTTGAACTTGGGAATAAGCCGCAAAGTCATCCACCATCCACAAAGGTCGCCTTTGAAACCCTAGTAGTCGCGCCGCCAAATCGCGGACCGCCAGGTAAGGGGCATGCCGCGATGATTGATAGGCGCCCCAGTACAGAAATACGGAAAACACCCCTAATCCCAGGTTTATCCCGCCAAAAGCCAACGAGGCCAGCATCCCCGCGAAAAGTATGCGCGCAAGCCATAGGCCTCCCTCACGAACACGGATTTCCGCCGCGCTATATCCCACGGTGCGGGCAAGATAAAGGCGGGCTAGCCGCCCCCCGTCCAAGGGTGCCACCGGCAAAAGATTTAAGGCGCCAATGGCCAAGTTGGCCGTTACAAAAAGATTGGCGTTGTGGGCGTCAATGGGAAGCAGCGCCATAAAGGCCCATACCACCGCCGCCCACAGGAAATTGAGCAGGGGACCCGCCATAGCCACCATCGTTTCCACATAGGGGTCTTCCGCCTCCAATCCCTGAATGTCGGCCATTCCCCCAAAGGGCCAAATCTCAATCCGGGTGACCTGCAGACCATAAAGGTCGGCGACTACCGCATGCGACAGTTCGTGCAAGGTGACGGCGATGAACCCTATCAGCATAACCTGGCCGTTACCCACGATCCAATAAATTACCGCCACCAAAATAAATAGAGGATTAATGCGTATGCGACGCCAAAGCCCGGAAGCGGCCATATTAGGGGCGGGTCCAAGAAGTTCCGTATAGATCGGCGGATAACGGATTTAAAGGGTATCCGGAGCGCGTCACGTCAATTGTCAACCGGGTTGATTGCGTAGTGCCGATAGACGCGGCTGGTGAAAGAGCGGAATGGGGGGAAACGAGAGAATGAACAGGAAAAACCCGTATGCGATAGGGGCCCGCCACCAAATTAACAACATTTCCCCCCGTGGAGACGACCCGGCTGGCCACTCCCGCAACAATAGAGCGGTGACGGAGCACCCCGAGAATAACCCCCGGTTCAAACTGAGCACTGGCGCCACTGCCGTGCCATCCAAACGCACGCACGAGCGAGGCGTGAGAAAGAGGCGACGCCCAAGTCGCCTTTCTAGGCGGCGACGCGGCCGGGAGCCCGAAAAACTCTGTTGGCCAATGCCAATGCGGCGGGACCCGCGTCGTGGTCCGCATCCAATGCCGCGCCTGTCCCTGAACCAGAACAGCGACCCGCCCAGAGGTGTGGAAAATAAGGGCCAGCATAAGCAGCGCCAACCCAGCCGCCAGCCAACGGACCCACCAAAACGACGGCAGGACGCTCATAGGCGTAGACGGGTAGTCTGGCACCGGTTCCGGTTTCTCCATTTCCATCCCTCCGCCACCACTCTATGTGAGAGAAGGCGAAGACATGTCCAAAATCAGATTAAGGGGGAGTAATAGATGGCCAGGGAGTGAGGCAAAAGGCCATAATCAAGGAGCCAGCGAGAATCTTGGCGGGTTACCTCATGCTGAAGAAAAGCCCATTCCTCGCCCGTTAAAATAGGCCCGACACGTCCCAGCTTGTTCAATACATAAAAGGCAAAGCGCCTGGGAATGCGGACGGTAAGAATGCGAAAAAGGTGGATGTCACGCGCCATATGCCGCACCACATCTTCCAGCTTCATACTTTGCGGCCCGCCCAAATCATAGATTTGTCCGATGGACCGATCGAGCCATAACGACCGCAAAACAATTTCCGCCACGTCACCAACATAAACCGGCTGAATCAAGGGCTTGGTGTCCGGCAACACCGCCCAGGGACGATTAGCTGCCTCCTCTAAACGCCGAAAAGTGCGGGAACCCGGTCCAAACATTAAGTGCGGGCGCAAAATCGTATACTCAAGTCCAGACTTTACGACAATTTGCTCCGCGTTCCATTTGCTCCGCTGAAAGCGAGTGGGCGCATGCATGCCGGCACCCATGGCACTAATATAAATGAATCGGGTGATCCCGCTTCGCCGCGCTTCATCGACAATTCGGCGGGTGCCCTCCTCATGCAAGGCCTCCACTTCATCCGTTTCTCCCGGATGATGGCCCGCGCAATGCACCACCGCGTCATACACCAGCGGCGGTCCCACAAAATCCTCATCGCGCAACAAATCGCCCACAACCGGAACAGCCGCCAAGTCCTCATTAATCTGACGGGTGAGGCCCACCGCGCGATACCCCATCCGCATAAGACGCAGACAGACTTCTTGCCCTAAAAAACCTGTTGCTCCCGTGACCAACACGTTACGCATGCAAATCCTCCTGCCGCTTGTTTCACCATCGACAGCTTTAATCCTTCTTTTGCCGAACCGTTTTTTGCCGCGGCTTGCGCGCATTGAGAAGAATGCGTCTCTCGATGGCGGTCAGACGGGAATGAATACGCGAGAGATACAAAAAAATCCCGCCCAACAAGGCCGCGTCTAATGCCAGCAACACGATTCCATCAGTATGCATGCTAATCCCCCGGGAATGATAATCGTTCGCCAGCGAGGCCTATGAACGCGAGGGCGGGACGGTGATCTCTCCATCCACCCCTTCACCGCTCGGCAGCAAAGAAACGGTTTTGGCCACGGCAGGCTTATAATTCTGGCTCTTGCGACGACCATACACATTCAAAAGCAATCCGATTCCGGCCGCGTCGGCCAAAAAAGCTGAACCGCCGTAACTCATAAAGGGCAGCGGCACGCCCGCCACAGGCATTATGCCCGTGGCCATCCCCGCACTTTCCAGCACGTGAAAGGCAAGGAGGGAAACGACGCCAATGGCCAACAACGTCCCAAACCGATCTTTGGCTTGAAAGGCGATATAAGTGCCGCGAGCTAGGACCACCAAAAACGCCGCAAGGATGGCAATCGACCCCACAAAGCCCATCACTTCGCCCACCGAGGCAAAAATAAAGTCGGTATAGGATTCCGGTAAAAACCCCAGCAGATTGGCTTGGGCTCCCGCCAGTCCGCCGCCCCACAACCCGCCCGCTCCCACCGCGATGCGCGATTGAATGACGTTAAACCCGGCCCCCAGGGGCGCGCTGTAGGGATTGAGAAATATTAGCAGTCGTTTTAATTGATAGTCATGCATGATGGGAATGGGGATGCCCAGGCGATAGTGCAAATAAATCCACAACACCATGAGGCCTAGCCCGGCGGGAAAGATGAGCATTTTGGTCCACGGCACGCCCGCCATATAAAACATCCCCACCGTGATGGCGGCAAATGCCAAAGTGGTGCCGAGGTCCGGCTGTTTAAGCACCAGTAGCATGGGTATGCCCACATGAACGAGAGGCGATACGATATCACGCCACCGGTTCAAACTCTTTTTGCGATCCAGATGATTCGCCAAGGTGATAATGACGGCAATCTTGGCAAATTCCGACGGCTGCAGTTGAAAAGGCCCCAATTGAATCCACCGCTGCGCGCCCAAGGCGGATTGCCCGTGAATTAACACATAAGCCAAAAGCGCCACGGCAAACCAATAGATGTAAGGACTTAATTTCTTCAACTTGGCGTAATCAACCCAGGCGACCACCACTAAAGCGATGGTGCCCGCAAAAATCCACATGAGCTGCCGCTTGACAAAATAAAACGGATCATGGGCTGGCACCAACGAACGGGTCGCGTTGGCAATCACAAATAAGGATACCGCCGCTAAAAGATACATCAACGCCACGGTAAAAAAGTCAATTTGAAAGCGCGCTCGTCGCCCTCCCATGGCGTTACCTCCAAGAACCGCTTATAGTGTAAATCCCAAAAAGGGGCCAAGGGCTCAAGCTGCCATCAAACGCCGCGCCCCGCAGGGTTTGCTCGTCCCACCATTTATAGCATGCGCCCAGCCTTTTTCTTAATGGGAATGTTCGCCACCAATGCCATCGCATCGTCATTGCGCGAAAAGTCTACCCGAAAACCCTGATCGTCAATGTCCAAATATTGCGAGATGACTTTGAGGAGGTCATTTTTAAGATTCTCCAACGCCTGCGGCGAGAGGCTGGCCCGATCATGCACCAGTACCAGGCGAAGCCGTTCCTTAGCCACATCTTTGCTCGCGTCTTCCCGCCCAAACACCCGCGCGAACAAATCAAACATGGCGTTCCCCCCGCGGCTCACCCCTTAATCCCCATTATCTTGCGCAACCGTCCGAAGAACCCCGCACTCTCATCGTCCAATTTCATCAACGGCACATTCTCACCGGTAAGCCGCCGGGAAATATTACGGTACGCCTCACCGGCCCGCGACTGGGCATTCAACAGCGCCGGTTCGCCTCGGTTGGTGGACACAACGATGAACTCGTCATCGGGAACCACACCCAATAACTCAATCGCCAATATCTCAATCATATCGTTAATATCCATCATATCGCCTTTTTTGACCATGCTGGGACGAATACGATTGACAATGAGTAAAGGATGATGCTTCTCCTCGGCCTCCAACAGGCCGATAATGCGATCAGCGTCCCTCACCGACGATACTTCGGGGGTAGCCACCACTATCGCCTTATCGGACCCCGCCACCGCGTTTTTAAAGCCCTGTTCAATACCCGCCGGGCAGTCAATGAGGACAAAATCAAACTCCTCCTTCATGGCGGTGACCAGATCCCGCATCTGCGCGGGAGTCACGGCCGTCTTGTCCCGGGTCTGCGCGGCTGGCAACAAGTAAAGATTCTCATTAAACCGCTTGTCCTTGATCAAGGCATTCTTCAACTTGGCAAATCCTTCAACCACATCCACCAAATCGTATACGATACGATTCTCCAATCCCATAACCACGTCCAGATTTCTCAGACCGATGTCCGCGTCAATTAGGGCAACTTTTTTCCCTGCCTGCGCCAACCCCGCCCCGATGTTGGCCGTGGTGGTAGTTTTGCCGACGCCCCCCTTTCCCGAGGTAATAACTATGGCTTCGCCCATCTACAACTTCCTCCTCACATGATGCATGACCACTATCACGGTCCTATCGCTTGCCCATTGGTCAAAACACTGCCTTGCCACCGATCAATAATCACGTGTCCATCTCGCACCTCCGCCACCTCCGGCACCTTAGGCAGTTCACCTTGGCCGTGGTCAGGCGCGCGTCCGATATATTGCCCAATCCTTAGTTGCACCGGGTCAAGACGAAAAGCTGAAACCTTGGCGGAATCATCCCCTCCAGCACCCGCGTGCGCCAGTCCCCTCAGCCACCCCATCACCACGATGTCGCCACCGGCGCAGACCTCCGCCCCGGGATTGACATCGCCTAACACAACCACATGGCCGTGGTACCACACCTGCTGGCCCGAGCGCAAAGTGCGCTTGACCAATAATGTCGGCTCTTCCGCCCCTTCATCCTGGTTCCATCCATTGGCTGGTCCCGTACGGATTTTTTTAGCGCGAATGGGAAACGTTTTTCGTCGGGGGCGCCCATTGACCCAGGTCCGCAACGTCGCACGCTGCTTGGACCAAGATGGTTCATGGCGCGGCGCCTGAGACTCTCCCTGGCCCGTACGATCCATAGGCACCTCCCTGGAAAACCCCAGCATTTTATGAAGTTCTCCCTAAATGGTGGAACTCCTGCAAGCGGCCACGAGAATGCACAACAAAATACTTCCAAAAACATCCATCGCCAAGCGCCCCATTTCTCAATGCGCAACGCGACTGTACTTTTTTTCCACTTCATGACGAGGACGAAAGCCTAAAATTCCCCCAATAGCCGGTGTCACCAGCATGCTGAACAAAAGCCACACGGGAAGCGGGCGCATAAAGTCACTCCACGGTATCGCAAGACCGAAAAGATACAAAAGCAACCATTGAAACGGCATCACCAACAGTTGAGATACTCCCGCCAGCAAACCGGGAACAAACACATTGTCGCGCACAATGCGGGACTCCAGTTGGGCCACCGCGAATCCCAGCAAAGCGTAAGTTAAAGCGTTGAGTCCCCACAACCGGCCCGCCCACATATCCTGCATCAATCCTCCCACCAGGCCAGCCACGAGACCCCGCCGGGGGGTTTCATACAAAGCGATAATCACGGTTAGGGGAAGAATTAAGTTCGGAACATATCCCACCGGAAAAACATGGGGGAAAAGCGCCGTTTGCACGAGAAGGCCCAACACGTCGAGAACGATCCAGGTGGGGAATCGAAACTGCCACATTAGCGCGCTCCTCCCCCGTAAATCGGCGGCAAGGTGGCTCCTCCGGGATGCGACAGCACCACCATCACATCCTGCAACTGGTTGAAATTCACGGCTGGCACCACGGACGCCGTTTCCGTCAATCCATAAGCGGATTTTGAGACCCGAGACACCTGACCGATCAGAAGCCCAGAAGGATAATATTGACTGTAGCTGGAGGTTACAACGGCATCACCCGGAGAAATATCCGGCCGGTGCGAAAACAACTGAAAGGTTAATGTTTCCGAAAGCGGGTCGCGTCCGTTCACGACCCCGGCCGCTTGCGACCGCACATCCTGTGCTCCCACCCCCGAATCGGGGTCCAACACCAACATCACCGTGGAGGACACTGGCGTTGCCGATATGACCCGTCCCACGACGCCTTGAGGGACAATCACCGCCATCCCGGGGCGAATTCCATCGCGGGTGCCGCGATTAATCACCATGGTTTGAAACCAACTGTCAGGGTTGCGGGAAATGACGGCGGCAGCCACCAGTTTCCATGCACTGGCACTATTTTTCAAATCCAATAATCCCCGCAACTGGCTATTCTCCTGGTTCAGCTCGGAAAGCTCGAGTTTCATGCTTTGGTAAAGTAGGAGTTGTTGGTGAAGAGCCGCGTTTTCCCGCTGCAGGGTAAACAACTGTCCCACGGTACTGATGCCCTTTCCGGCCTGGTTTCCCAAAAAAGTCAGGCTGGCTGACGCGGGGGACATTACCGCCCCAATAATATTTGAGAAAGAGACCACCTGCCCACGAACCTTCGCCGTATAACTCAGGCTCAACGACACCACCATTATCACCAGAATAATGATAATGGGACGGCGCCAGCGAAAGATAAAGCTGCTCACCGCCAACCTCTCCTCTCACCTGCAACCCGCTCTTGGTATGCCAATTATATCCAAACAGGCGAAAAAGAGCTTCCGAAAATCGAAAGCTCTTCCCTTCTATCGACGATTACGGCGGCGCAATGCTTCCAAATGATGCGGATCATCCAGCACCAGGCCTGTGCCCCGCACTACCGTCAGCAAGGGCTCGTCCGCCCCGTGCACCGGCATCCCTGTTTCCGAACTCACCAATTTGTCAAAGTTGCGAAGGAGAGACCCACCGCCTGTCATGACAATGCCCCGATCCATAATATCAGCGGCCAGTTCCGGCGGAGACTTTTCCAAAGTGGCCTTAATAGCGTCTACGATGCTGTTAACGGTGTCTGACAACGCCCTCTGTATCTCCGTAGAGCTCACCTTGAGAGTTTTCGGCAATCCCGTGACCAAATCGCGCCCGCGTACATCCATCGTCTCCTCATGGTCGGGAGGGTACGCGGAGCCAATGGTCATTTTCACCTCTTCTGCGGTGCGTTCCCCAATCATCATGTTATAGGTGCGCTTAATATGATTTACAATGGCCTCGTCCATTTCGTCCCCGGCCACGCGAACCGAACGAGCGGTGACAATGCCATCCAAAGAAATAATAGCGACTTCACATGTTCCGCCGCCCACATCGACAATCATATTTCCTGTCGGCTCGTTTACCGGAAGACCCGCGCCAATGGCGGCCGCCATTGGTTCCTCAATCACCAGCGCCTCACGCGCTCCCGCCTGAATGGCAGCATCGCGAACGGCACGCTCTTCCACCCCCGTCACCCCCGATGGCACGCCCACCACTACGAGCGGGTGGATAAAACGCATATTGGCAGTGGCTTTGCGGATAAAATATTTCAACATTGCCTGAGTGGTGTCAAAATCAGCAATCACACCATCCTTCAGGGGTCGGACCGCCCGAATATTTCCGGGGGTTCGACCAACCATCTGTTTTGCCTCTTGGCCTACCGCGATAATTTCCCCATTCATTTGGTCAATGGCGACCACCGACGGCTCCTGCAGGACAATACCCTTGCCGTGAACAAATACCACGGTGTTCGCCGTGCCCAGATCGATTCCCATGTCTTTGGAGAAGGATCCGAAGAGTCCCTTCAACGTTGTTTCCTCCCTACCGTAATTCGGTCAATTCCCCTTGATGAATGCTCATGTGTCGTGACCGTCCGACAATAATATGGTCTAGCACCCGAATGCCTAGCAAATCGCCGCATTCTTCCAGACGGCGAGTGAGTTCGCGATCCTGGCGGCTAGGCCCCGGGTCGCCGCTAGGGTGATTATGGGCAACAACAATAGATGCGGCGGAATGAGCGATGGCAGGGCGGAAGACCTCGCGAGGAAACACTTCCACACGGTCAAGCCCTCCCCGGAACAACGTCTCAACGCCCAGGACCAGGCCTTTTGTATTTAACAAAATGACCCGGAATTCCTCTTGGTCCCGGTCGCGCAAGTCGGATACCAGCCGTACTACGTCATGGGAATTCCGAACTTGGGACAGCGCTTCGCGCTCTACCCGATAGCCCATCTCCAGAGCTGCGGATAATACCGCAGCTTTGGCGGATCCCAGCCCGCGCACCCGCATTAATTCCTGGGGAGTGCGCCGGCTCAAATACGCCCAGCCAGGCTGCAACAATTCCCGACTCAAATCCAGTACCGGTTTCCCGGGGGCACCCGTCCCCAGCAGCACCGCCAACAACTCCGCATCCGAGAGAACGCGCGCACCGTGCCGCAACAGTCGCTCCCGCGGCCGTTCCTCGTCAGGCGTCTCCTTCAAGCTCACTTTTCAATCTCCATAAATCCGCTCCATTAAACGCGTCAGCAAATCTCGCGGCAACCCAATCACCGTTTCCAAATTGCCTTCATAGGAGTCCGCCCACGCCCCCGCGCCGCCCTGAATGGCGTACGCCCCCGCTTTATCCATAGGTTCGCCGCTTTTGACATAAGCATCAATTTCCAAGATAGATAATGACCGGAATGTCACATGAGCCACGTCCACCGCAACCAACCCGCGCCCCTGGTCAGCACGCCAGACGCTCACCCCTGTGTAAATCTCATGACGATTCCCGCTCAACATCTGCAACATTGTCCGCGCTTGGTCCTCATCATGAGGCTTTCCTAAAATAGTCCGACCCAACGCCACCACCGTATCCGCCCCGATTACCCATGCGCAAGGATTGCATGCACCTACGGCAATCGCCTTGGTTGCCGCTAAACGGCGCACCAACGCTTCCGGTCGTTCGTCCGGACGGGGCGTCTCATCGACATTAGCCGGAATAACCTCAAATTCTAAACCCATAGACTCCATCAGATGCTTTCGGCGGGGCGATCCCGACGCCAATATCATCCTTAAGAGCTCCTCCGAAACCAGAACAGTCCCATAATAAGTCCAATAACTCCCAATACATTTAATTGCAGCCAGGCCCCCACTTGAAGACCCACCACACCTAAATTAAAGGACCAGGTCGTACCCGGATTTGATCCAATGGTGACTAAGGAACGGCCCAAAGGAAGCCACAGAGACTCCAAAAAATGGCCCAGAACCGAACCGACAATCCCGCCAACAAGAATATAGACGATGGCTAGCGCAACGCTGCGCCGGCTTTTGCGCACCGAACGGTCTCCCCTTCCAACCCTTCAAACCACGCTTGCGCGATCTTATTCAGCATACCATTCGACTCAAGTTGGGGGCAATCGTTGAATTCTGCCAAGCATGACAACAAACTCCTAGTTTATCCGCCAGGCTTCGACAATCGCGGATCCGGGAGGACTAGCGATCGGCGGCGCAATTCCGCCAACAGCGCTAGCGACCCGGTTACCACCACACCTTCACCAGGGCGAAGACTCCCTCGTTCTTGCTGAAGAGCGGCCACCGGATCGCGCTCGACGCGAACGGGAATATGAGCGGGAAGAAGAGATTTTAGGGAATTGGGGTCCCGTCCCCGTTGACCGGGGACCAATGTTAAAACCATGCTATGCGCCACCGCAGAAATGATCCGCAGCATTTCTTCCCCATCCTTATCCGCGAACACTCCAAAAACAACTCGCCAGCGGCGACTGTCCCAGGGCTTCTGTCGAAGCGTTTGCACCAGCCCCGCCATGCCATGCGGATTGTGCGCCCCGTCCACCACCACCAAAGGGTTGTGGGACACAATCTCAAAACGGCCCGGCCATCGCACCTGGGCCAGCGCTTCAACCACCCTATCCACACCCGTTATCATACCGCGCGCCATAAGTCGCTCGATGACCCGCCAAGCGGTCTCCAGATTGCCCGCCTGATAGGCTCCCAATAGTGGCACCTGTACGGTAAGACCGTCCGCGGTTGTCAGCACCGGCCCCGCTTCTCGCATCAGCGCGCGGCGCTCAGGCTCATAAACGGGCACTCCCAACTCTGACGCACGTTCCCATATCGTTTTGCGTGCCTGGGGATAAGGCTGATGGGCCAGCACCAGTTCACTGCCAGCTTTAATAATCCCCGCCTTTTCCCGGGCGATAGCGTCAATAGTGCTTCCCAAATATCGGGTATGATCGCGTGCCACCGGCGTTATCACCGACAGCAGCGGCGGAGGAACCACATTGGTGGCGTCAAGCCGTCCGCCCAGCCCCACCTCCACCACCGCGACATCGACCTGACAGCGCAAAAACGCCAAAAAGGCTAATGCGGTCACCGTCTCAAACCAGGTGGGCATGTCCGGCAAACCGGCGCCGGCATCCTCAATCTCGTTCGCCATCGCATCCCATAGATCCTCCGAAATGGGCACGCCATTAATCATCACGCGCTCGTTGACGACACCCAAATCTGGAGAGACATACAAGCCTACGGTTAAGCCTTGCGAGGCCAGTGCGTGCGCGACCATGACGGAAACAGAACCTTTTCCATTCGTTCCCGCCACGTGCACCACGGGATAAGCTCTATGCGGATCGTCCAGTCGGGCTAATAACGCCTCAATGCGGGAGAGCCCGGGAGATATCCCAAACCGGGTTTGCCCCCGCCACCAATCCTGCTTCATCGCAACGCGGCCTCTCGCTCGCTAAGACGGACGATTCGCGCCTCGCATTCCGCCAGAGTGGCCCGGGTCTTAGCCACCACTTCAGCTGGGGCCCGCTTGACAAAATCGGGGTTGCCCAGTCGATCCCGCAATCGGGCCTGCTCTTGATAGGCTTCAGCCTTCGCTTTGCCCAGGCGTTCCAACTCGTGCCCCAAATCAAGGAGACCTTCCAGACGCAAATACACGCTTCCGCCCCTTGTTACTTGGGTAATGGCTCGAGAAATTGGTTGAGATGCACTCTTTATCTGAACCTGAAAGGAGTCCGCTTTTAACAAAAGCTCTATTTCCGCCCGCACTGCCTCCCAATGACGTGCCACTTCGGGATTGTCGGCAACCGCCGTAAAAGACGCTTTTTGACTGGGGGCCAGCCCCACTTCCGCCCGCAAATTTCTTCCCGCCCGAATGAGGTCTTGAGCATAAGGCACCACGTCCAGGGAATCGCTCTGAGGTTCCGCGCTTGGCCACTCCGCCACCATAATGCTGTCCTCATCCCGCCCGGTCAAAGCGCGATACAGTTCTTCTGTCACAAAGGGCATGAACGGATGCAAGAGCTTTAAGGCGGATTGCGCCACTTCATTAAGGGTGTCCAGCACTTGCCCACTGTTATCCGTCTTTAGCCGCACTTTAGCCATTTCAATGTACCAATCGCAGTAATCATCCCACCAAAAATCGTAGATGGCGCGAGCTGCTTCACCAAATTCAAAATTCTCCAGGGCCTCCGTCATCGCAGATACCGTTTGATTAAGGCGCCCTCTAATCCAGCGATCTACCGGATGCATCGCCAAAGGCGGGGGTGGGGTTTGTCGCGATTCGACCTGATTCATGAGCACAAAGCGAACCGCATTATACACTTTGTTGGCAAAATGGCTGCCCGATTCAAATCGCTCCCAGGTCCAGCGGTAATCGTTGCCGGGAGCGGACCCCAGCACCAGAGCGATCCGCAAGGCGTCCGCTCCATACTTCTCAATGATCTGCACGGGATCCACGCCGTTGCCCAGCGACTTTGACATCTTGCGTCCTTGGGCATCGCGGACCAACCCATGCAGCAGCACCGTGGAAAAGGGTTTTTGCCCAGTAAAGTGAATCCCTTGCATCATCATGCGCGAAACCCAGAAGAAGATAATGTCATATCCCGTGCTTAATACCGTGGTGGGATAAAAAGTGGTGAAATCCTCCGTTGGCTCCGGCCACCCTAAAGTGGAAAATGGCCACAACGCGGATGAAAACCATGTATCCAACACATCCGGGTCTTGATCAACAGGCGCCCGGCATTGGGGACAGATCTCGATCGGCGTCCGCGACACGGTCACATGGCCATTATTGCGGCAATA
Source organism: Bacillota bacterium (assembly GCA_021792935.1). Lineage (GTDB taxonomy): Bacteria > Bacillota > Sulfobacillia > Sulfobacillales > Sulfobacillaceae > Sulfobacillus_B. Next base: position 14,485 of record JAJYTS010000010.1, read on the forward strand.
ATAAGCGGGAATGCGGTGGCCCCACCAAAGCTGCCGCGACACGCACCAGTCGCGAATATTTTCCATCCAGTTCATATAGACCTTCTCAAAGCGCTCGGGAACAATGCGAACCGACCCAGTCTTCACCGCGGAGATGGCGGGCCGTGCCAAGGGCGCCACTTTAAGAAACCACTGCAAGGATAATAAGGGCTCGATAACGGTGTCGCATTTTTCACAGTGCCCCACGGCGTGCACAATCGATTCCGTCCCGCGCAGTCGCCCTGCCCGCTCCAAGTCCTCCAGGATTTTCTGACGGGCCGCCTCACGCGTCATTCCGGCATACGACCCCGCATCTCCGGTCATTAATCCATCTTCGCCAATTACTGTCATTTCCATTAATTGATGGCGTTTGCCTATTTCGAAATCATTCGGATCATGGGCCGGTGTCACCTTGACCGCACCCGTTCCAAATTCCCGATCCACAAACTTATCCGCCACAATGGGCACCTGACGACCGGTCAAAGGAACCTCCACCAATTGCCCAATGAGGTGGCGATAGCGGGGATCGTCGGGGTGGACAGCCACGGCGGTGTCTCCTAGCATCGTTTCAGGACGGGTGGTCGCCACCGTAATCTCGCCGTTGCCCGATACCAGGGGATAGGCAATAGCCGTGAGTTGACCCGTCTCCTCCAAATGCTCCACTTCAATATCGGAAAGGGCGGTCCGGCAATGGACGCACCAATTAGTAATATAGTGGCCGCGATACATGAGGCCTTCTTCATAAAGGCGCACAAAAACTTCCGTCACCGCCCGCGACAGCCCCTCGTCCAAGGTGAAGCGCACGCGATCCCAATCCACCGAGGCCCCCAGCTTTTCCACCTGCCCCAGGATACGCCCCCCATATTGCTCTTTCCAGCGCCACACCTCGTCGACAAAGGCCTCACGCCCTATTTCCTGACGGGACTGCCCGCGACTGCGCAAAAGCTCTTCAACTTTTAGCTGAGTGGAAATTCCCGCGTGATCGGTCCCCGGAACCCACAAGGTATTATCTTGCCGCATACGGTGGAATCGGATCAAAATATCCTGCCAGGTGGTGTTTAGAGCATGCCCGAGATGCAGCACGCCGGTGACGTTGGGAGGCGGCATTACGACGGAAAAAACTGGCCTGGCAGCATCCCTGGAAGGGCGGAAATACCCCCGCTGCTTCCAGATTTGGTACCATTTATCCTCCACTTCCGCTGGATTGTAGCGAGGGCTTAACTCCACTAGATTTTCCTCCTCATTAGTTAAAAACAAAAACCCCCGCTTCGCTAAGGGCGAAACGGGAGTTCGCGGTACCACCTTAATTTGCCTTGATCACAGGCCTTATAGCGCATTATCGGGCGCACCCGTCTTGATTCGCGTCTGACGACGATCTCAAGAAGCTTCGGGGTTCACCTGCGCCGCCATATCACGAACTTTCACCAGCCGTTCGCTCTCTGGGCTACATTGTGGGGCGCTTCTTCCCTTCATCAGCTCATTGTTTAAAATTATGTTACTCCACGACAGCAAGAATATCTTCAGCGGACAAAATCAAATGCTCGACATTGTCGATTTTAATTTCCGTTCCCGCGAATTTCGCGAACAGAACGCGCTGCCCGTTTTTAACCTTTACTTCTTCACCGTCGCCCACAGCTACCACCAAGCCAGTCTGCGGTTTGTCCTTAGCGGTATCTGGGATGTAAATTCCGCTTTGAGTCCGTTGCTGTTCTTCCACCAATTGCACCAGAACCCGGTCCCCCAAGGGCTGCACCTGCATTCGGATATCCCTCGCTTCCTCAAATAGCCCACTATGAAGTGGCATCTAAATTATAGCCCAAGGCTTGCCAGTGTCAATTGCCGCCAAGGTCTTACCCGTCCAAACTTCTCATACACTCGAACCGGGGGGCAAGAGTTTGAGCATGCAAAAATTCGCGGTAATGGGTTTAGGCGCCTTGCTGCTATCTATTACCGGCTGCGGGGCGGCACAATCCCGCAAAAGCCATCAGTCCTGGCCACAACTTACGGTCCAGGTCCAAGGGGCTGGCAGCCTGGATTTAGCGCCTCTAATTCTGGCACAAAAGCTAGGGTTTTTTCAAGAAAACCGCCTTCTCGTAACCATCACTCAAAATCGAGAACCGGTTTCCATTGGCCCCACCGGCAAGTCCTGGCCTTTAATTGGATATCTCACCCTACGCCCCGACATGGTGCTCATCTCGGAATCTCCTGATCCCGCCTTTCGCTTGCGCGCCTTAAACCATTTGCCCCTGGTGCTTTCCCAACCATTAGTGGGGCAGCGCCAGCTTGCCGAAAACGTTCTTTCCGCTCATCACGCCCAAATAACTCGCTGGTCGGTACTATCCAACGAGGACATCCAAAGCTTGTGGCGGCACGGCCATTTGCCTTGGGTGCTGGTAACTCTGGAGGAGGCCGCACGGCTCAAAGCCATTAACCCCAAGAGCGCCATATTAGCATGGATCGGGGCTTCCACCGGGCCTATTCCGTCCATTATTATCACGGCAGACACGATTAATTCCAGGGAAACCCGCTTTATTGACGCCCTTAATCTGGCGCTATGGTATCTTCATACCACGCCTGCCAATACCATCGCGCAAAATCTGGGGGAGAAGAGAAGCCTCATTGAGGAGGCCCTGCGCTACCAATTTTGGCCCGCCACTACCTTCCCGGACCCTGCCGCCTATATACGCGGCCGCATCCCCTGGAATCCCCACTGGCCGTTATACCAACAAGCTGTCAACCCCGTCCCAGCCCGCAAAGCTCTTGGCTACCCCAAACCATAGCGGCCGCGGGTCATCTCCATCAGTTGAAGCTCGGCGCATCCTAAGAGACGCCCGGTCGCGGCCAAGCGCGCCACGGGACGGAACCCGACCTTGCGATAGCTGTGAATGGCCCGTCCATTGTCGGACCGCACTCGCAAATAGACACGCTCCAGCGATAGTATCCGGAAAGCTGCCAAAAGCGCCTCCATCAAAGCTTCCGTCCCATAGCCGCGATTCCAATATTTCTTGTCGCCGATGGAAATGCGGACCTCCGCTTCCCGTGCCCGCCACAGAATTTGCAGCAATTCCACATCGCCAATTAACCGCCCGATGTCATCCACAATGCCAAACACCAAACGGGTTCGATCCCGAACCAATGATGCCCACCAATCCTGATAGTTTTCATCCACTGAAAACTTTTTTCCGGTCAGCTCAAATAAATCCGGATCGTTATCCCATGCCATCAATGCCGGAACATCGTCGTGCCGCAATCGACGAATCCGCCTGTACTCATTGGTTAGAGACAGAATCACGTTGTCACCTCGCCACGAAGTCGCCCCATAAGTCATTCGACGAAAAACGCGAAGCTCCTTGTCCCCTACGTGCCGTTGCGGCCGGAGTCTAATGGAAAGACTGGTACAACCCACCAACTAGGCATGGGCTGCCCATCTCTATTGATATGTCACCAAGGGTCTAGGGGACACTGGGGAAAAATCGTGGGGGTGAGCGACTTGACCGGCATGGGGCAATTGAGTAGCTTTGTCCTATGGGCAATCTAGCGGGTAAAACCTTATGGGTTATGAGGCACGGACGGCCAAACGTTCCCCCTAACCCTCTTCTTATGACGAAAACCGAATTTAACCACTATCTGCATCAATACGATGTAGCAGGGCTGAGCCCCACGGAAGCGCGGCGCCTCACGGCGATGTACGAAGAATTCCCCAGGCCAGACCTCGTGATCGCCTCGGACTTGCCGCGCGCCAAGCAAACGGCGGAGCTGTTTGGCGGCGACGCCCCGCTCATCGTTGACTCGCTGTTTCGCGAAATTCCTGTGAAAGTGCCAGAATCGAGCACCTGGTTCTTGGATCGCCGCTGGCCCGGCGAATTTTGGTGGAGCTATCTACGTTCCTCCTGGTTTTTTGATATTCCTCCCGAAGGCCGCAAACGGTCCACGGAAAGAAGTCGGAAAGCGGTAGAAAAAATTGTCGAATGGCAACAGCAAGCCGAACAATTGGCCATCGTGTCTCACTCCGGCTTCCTTCTTGTCACCATCCATCTCATGATACAAATGAACCTTATTCAGGGGCGTTGGCTCCCCCACATCGCCTTCGGGCAGCCCACCCGCTATCAATGGCGCTAAATCGTTAATCCTAACCCGCGAATGGCGCCGCGTACCTGGTCCAAGCCCTCGCCAGTGCGGTTAGAGACGAGGAAGACAGGACGTTGGTATTGCTCCACCAGCTTCTCATGCCGATCGCGCTGCTGTGCCCGGTTCAAGCGGTCCATTTTGCTGGCGGCCACGACAAGTAAAATATTGCGTGAATCCGCCCACCGCACCACCATTTGCTCTTCCTCCTCCGCATCTCGGCGCGCGTCTTGAATCAACACGCCTCCGACTAAGGGCTGGCGATGGGCTAAATAATCCTCCACCGCTTGTCCAAAGATTTCGCGTGCTTTATGCGAGGCGCGCGCATACCCAAACCCGGGAAGGTCGACAATATACCAGGATGGCATGGTGTAGAAATGAATTCGTTGCGTGCGCCCGGGGGTGCTGCTGGTATGTGCCGCCTTAACCCCCAAAAGCGCATTAATTAAGGACGATTTGCCCGCATTGGATCGGCCCATGAAAGCCACCTCGGTCAGACCGTCACGGGGCATCTCCAACGAACTCAGGGCGGACGCGGCCAAGCGGCCCTTGCTTTGACTCAACCTTCTCCCTCCAATTGAAACGCGTGTGCCAACACCTCGTCCATATGCTGGACCAGATTCACTTTCAAGTGCCGCCGAACATACGCGGGCAAATCCTCCAAATCCCGACGATTGCGCTCTGGAATAATGACTTCGCCAATTCCGGCGCGGTGGGCGGCCAATATCTTTTCCTTAATCCCCCCGACCGGCAGCACTCGTCCCCTCAAGGTAATTTCTCCGGTCATGGCTAAATCAGCGCGGGTAGGACGTCCATTTAAAGCCGAAATCATGGCCGTGGCCATGGCGATGCCGGCGGACGGGCCGTCTTTAGGAATGGCCCCTTCTGGCACGTGCACGTGCAAATCGGTGCTCTCGTCAAAGTTCTCGGGAACCCCTAAGTGGCTTTGATGGGAGCGAATGTAGCTCAGCCCGGCATGCGCGGACTCCTGCATGACATCCCCCAACTTTCCCGTAAGGGTGAGCCGTCCTTTGCCCGGCATGGCGCTAACTTCCACCGCCATAATATCGCCGCCCACGTCCGTGACCGCCAATCCCGTCACCACCCCCACTTCTCCCTGATTCTCCGCCGTAGGATGATAAACCTGGGGTTTGCCCAAATACTTTCCTAAATTCTGGGTGGTAACGCGAACCCGCTCATAGCGGCCATCCACAATTTCGCGAGCCGCTTTGCGGCATAACGTAGCCAACTCGCGTTCAAGTTGGCGCACCCCCGCCTCACGGGTATACTGCGAGATAACCCGCGCTAATGCCGGCCTCCCTAGTCTGACCTGATCCATGCTCAACCCATGCTGACGCATTTGCCGGGGCCATAAATAGCGTTCAGCGATTCGCAGTTTCTCTTCTTCGGTATACCCGGGAATCGCGATCATTTCCATACGATCGCGCAAGGGTCGCGGTATCAAATGCGCTAAGTTGGCGGTGGTGACAAACATCACCTCGGACAAATCAAAAGGGGTTTCAATATAATGGTCCGAAAAATGATGATTTTGTTCTGGATCCAGCACTTCCAGCAAGGCGGCCGCCGGATCTCCCCGAAAGTCCGTCGCCATCTTATCCACCTCATCCAGCAAAAAGAGAGGATTGCGGGTTCCAGCCTGGCGCACGCCTTGGATGATGCGCCCCGGCAAAGCCCCCACGTAGGTGCGGCGGTGCCCCCGTATCTCCGCTTCATCACGCACTCCGCCCAACGACGCCCGCACAAAGGCCCGGCCCATGGCCCGGGCTATGGAACGCGCCAAAGAAGTCTTCCCCACGCCTGGCGGTCCCACCAAACACAATATTGGACTCTTGAGCTCGCTCGACAAGGATCGCACCGCTAAATATTCTAAAATCCGTTCTTTGACGGGCTCTAATCCGAAGTGATCCTCCTCCAAAATCGCTTCGGCCTGTGGCAGCGACGTTTGTTGAGGACTGGTGACAGTCCAGGGCAACTCTAAAAGCCAGTCAAGATACGTGCGGACAACCACGGCTTCCGCCGAACTGGACGACATTTTCCCCAGACGCCGTATTTCCCGCTCAATTTTTTCCCGCACGGTAGAGTCGAGATCCTCCATGGCTTCCAGCCGACTGAGAAACTCCGCTGTCTCTCCTTCGCCTTCCTCCGTCTCACCCAATTCCCGCTGAATCGCCTTTAACTGCTCTCGCAGATAATATTCCTTTTGGGTGTGCTCCATCTGTCGTCGCACGCGGCCAGAAATGCGTTTTTCAATTTCAACCAACTCAATTTGCCGCGACAAAATATCGGACACCCGGTTCAATCGCTCCGTTAAATCAAAGGCTTCCAAAATCTCTTGCTTTTCTTTCGTGCGAATATCCAAGTTGGCCGCAACGGTGTCGGCAAAATGCCCGGGATGCTCCGCGCTCAGCGCCGTTACCGCATCCTGAGACAACTTGCGCGAGTTGCGGGCGTACACTTCGACCAAATCCATCATTGCGTGGGTCAACGCAGTCACCTCGCCATTCGTGACAGCCTCTTCGGACACTTCCTCAACCTGGGCCCACATGAGATCGTCACTATCGGTGATATCGAGCACGCGACACCGAAACCGGCCTTCCACCACCACTTTGGCTCCGCTAGAGGGCATCTTCAGCATTTGCTTGACTTCCGCGACGACCCCCACACGATAGAGGTCATCCTCGCCCGGATTATCCTCCCGTGTATCCTTCTGCGCGACCAGCAACAGCAAACGCTCACCTAACATGGCTTGCTCCAACGCGCTCAAACTTTTGGGGCGTCCGATTTCCAGCGGCACAACCATCGACGGATAGACTAGCACGCCACGCAGCGGCAACAACGGTAGTTCCACTTTTTTCGCCTCCCAGCCTATAATACCACCCGCGAAAAAAGGGACCCTCACTTGAGGGACCCTGGCATATGATTGCTAGCGTGAAGATGGCATCCCCGGGCTGGCGGTCAAGAGCCCCGCCTCCAACACCGGGCGGCCCGGGGCCTCAGACGACTCCGGAACCACGACCGCCTGCTCCAGCACTTCGGTCAATACATCAATCGGCCGCACATCGATGGCCAGTGTCGCGAACAACTCCTGCCAATTGTCGCGGGGGATCAACACCCGGGTGCATCCGGCCTGCTGCGCCGCTTCCACTTTAGCCACAATGCCACCGACCGGGCGCACTTGCCCGAGAATGGATAACTCTCCGGTCATAGCCAAACGATTGTCAATGTCTTTTCCGGTTATGGCGGAGTACACAGCGGTGGCGACCGCAATACCGGCAGAGGGGCCATCTAGGGGCACCCCACCCGGAAAATTCACATGCAAATCGTAATCCCGGGTTCGGATCCCCACCACGCTGGTTAACACCGTCAAGACATTTTCAATAGAGCTGCGCGCCATTGACTTGCGGCGAATGGTTCGGCCATGGCCCCCTAATTCCTCCTCGTCAACCACCCCGGTCACAAACAGCCGGCCTTGGCCGATTTCCGCTGGTCGAGCCACCGCCTCGACTTCCAGCACCGTACCCAAATTGGGTCCGTATACCGCCAAGCCGTTAACGAGCCCAGTTTGCGGCTTTTCCGCCACTTTCTTTTCCGGCCGCGGGTTATATTGCCCAGAATTGACCACCCACTCCACATCGGCTCTGGTCACCAGCCCACGCTCTTCCGTCATCGCTACCCCGGCGGAAATTTGTATCATGTTGACGGCTTCCCGCCCGTTGGTGGCGTACCGCCGCACCACCTCCAAGGCCCCTGGTTCCACGCCGATGCCCATGCGCCGTGCCGCGTTGTCGGCTATCTCGTGCACCTCGTCAGGCAACAGTGCCCGAAAATAGATCTCCAGGCACCGCGAACGAATGGCCGGCGGGATATCTTGAGGCTGCCGCGTGGTGGCTCCTACCAAGCGAAAATCGGCCGGCAGCCCGTTTTCAAAGACATCCTGAATATGCAAAGGCATATTCTGATCTTCGGAGTTGTAATAGGCGGACTCCAGAAATACTTTGCGATCCTCCAGGACCTTTAGTAGTTTGTTCATCTGAATGGGATGCAACTCCCCGATCTCATCAATAAAAAGAATGCCTCCGTGCGCCTTGGTGACAGCGCCCGGCTTGGGTTGCGGTATCCCTGCCATTCCCATCGGGCCCGCTCCTTGATATATAGGATCATGAACCGAGCCGATGAGAGGATCGGCAATGCCCCGTTCGTCAAAACGAGCCGTAGTCGCGTCCAACTCAATAAACTTGGCATCAGAAAGGAACGGCGACCAAGATTTTTTCTTGGCTTCTTCCAACACCAACCGGGCGGCCGCCGTTTTTCCCACCCCAGGCGGCCCATAAACCACCACATGTTGGGGATTCGGTCCGCACAGAGCCGCCTTCAATGCCCGGATTCCATCGGTTTGACCCACGATTTCATCAAAGGACGCGGGACGAGTCTGCTCGGACAGGGGTTCACTCAAGCTAATTGCCCGCATACGACGCAATTTATCAATCTCTTTTTTGGATTCGCGCTCTACCGCCACCTTGGCACCCCGCTGGGATTTCAAGGCATTCCAAAAATATAGGCCGATTACCGCCACCAGCAAAAATTGCACAACCGTCACGATGGTTTGAAAGTTCACGCTTTCCCTCCTTCCACCCGGAAAAGTTCGATTCTAGTGTGGCCAAAATCCGACGCTCTAAAGCGCCAAATCATGGCGATGCATCCACCAGTCACGCAAAGAAGGGTGCGAAAAGGGAGTTGCAGCGAGTCGGCTCTTCCCCGGTTTAGACAAGCGCAAAACCATGTGACCCGATAATACTTGAACTAATGAATGAGGGAATTAATGCGGAAGTCAAAACATAAATTTTGAGGGCCATGAGGGCCGCGTGAGACCTTCCAACAAAAAGCGGCTGGGAACCGTGCCGCCAGAGGTCCGATCTGCCCCCGCACGACCTCGAGATCCCCAGCCGCCGACCCGCGTCTTATTCGACCACGACAGTAGACAAAACATCGGGGTCCAACGCGTCTAGCACGCCTTTTTCTTCAAGAAAGTTTATGACGTCTTGTAAATCATCCTGAAAGGTCTTTTCACCGGAAACAATGGTCAAATCGGGCGTTTCTGGCACTTCATAGGGAGATTGGATGCCGGTCATATCCAAAATTTCTCCGTGGCGAGCCTGGCGGTATAACCCCTTGGGATCACGCCGCTCACATTCCTGTAGCGAGGTGGCTACATAGATTTCAAAAAAGTCACCCCAGGGCTCAACCGTCTCGCGAAAACGGCGCCGCCCTTCAGCCACCGGGGCTACCATCGCGGCTACCACCAGCCCTCCATGGCGAACAACCAAATTGGAGACAAAGCCTACCCGCACTATGTTTTCAATGCGGTCTTCACGACTAAACCCGAGTCCGCGGGAAAGATGCCGCCGGATGACATCGCCGTCCAGCAAGGTAACCGGACGTTCATCCCGCAAGGTCAGCACGTTGCGCAAGGCACTGGCTAGAGTGCTTTTGCCTGACGCGGGAAGTCCGGTGAGAAAAATAACGGCACCCCGTTTCGTCTTTCCGTAGGCATGATGCAGTACTTCTTGCACAGGCTTAGGAGCGTACCAGTCCGGCAGAGGTTCGCCGTTTTGGAGCATGGTTCGGACCCGCGTTCCTGACAACTGCATGATCTTTGATTTGGTTTCAGCCGACACCGCCACGTAGCGGCTTTGCCCGGGATCCCAGGCATACTCGGGAAAGGTGAGGGTGGTGATTTGCATCTCCGGCTTGAGGCGGTCAATAAGTTCCTGCGCCTCAAACGGGGGATACCAAAATCCATCTGGACGGTTGGGATTCTTTCCCGGATCGGCCGGCGCCCGACCCACAATGAAATAATTGGCCCCAAAATTTTGGCGAATCAGTGCGTGCCATACCGCTTCGCGCGGCCCAGCCATCCGCATCGCCAGGGGCAACGTGGCCAGAGTGACCGAAGGAGTTCCGTCGCTCGCTGCCGGGTAGCTCTGTGTCAAGGCCCAAATCGCCTTTAACCGAACCGCAGGCGGCAGATCGCCCGGCTTGGTGGGACCGGTCGTGGGATGAAGCAACAAATGGCCGCCAATTTCCTCACGGGCCTTTTCCGTGAGTGAATAATGCCCGCCATGCATAGCGTTGCGGGTATGAAAGGCCACCACCGGCTGACCAAGACGATTAAACCGCGCCTTTAGTTCTCCCGGTGTACGGTACAGGGGGAGAAAGTCGACCCGCCGGGCTAGGTCAAGTCTCTCCAAATTTAAAGGCTCAACGCTTCCGCCCACGCACCAGGCTTCTCGCCGAAACAGCGCCGCCACCCCTTCATGGCGACTATCGGTGGTCCCATAAACCGCCAACGCTTCCCTCTCCAAATCCGCCTTAAAAACATCCTCGACATTCAATAAGGCCAACGGCGTCCGATCTTCCCGAGCCAGAATCACCCCGTCGCCGTGATGAAGCGCTCCCGCAAAAGCTTCCGTAACACCCAACACAATAGGAATGGGCCAAAGTTCGCCCGACTGGAGGGTCATACTTTTCAGAACAGACCGATAATCGCCCCCCGTAAGAAACCCTGTCAAAGGGGCAAAAGCCCCCGTCAATAGTAGATCCAAATCGCATCGCTGCTGAAGCGTCAATACCCACACCATTTTGTCCACTGCCACACATCCTCGTTGTCGACTAATACCGGCGTCTTACAATCCATAATCCTTTCGCGACAATCCCACAGCTTGTCCCTTTTAAACGCGAAAATGGATTTCCCCGTTCATGACTCTAATACTATACCCTACCGCATTAAGAGGCCCGATGGTCAATTTTTGGGGAATTTAAGTCATAATTCAGCCGTGCCGCCGACACCCGTGGTACCATGGGGTCAACACTGCCCCGTCGACAAGGAGACTTCACGCATGCTACCCAATTTTCTCATTATTGGAGCCCCTCGCTCCGGAACCACTCACCTGTACCAGGGACTGCGCCAACATCCACAGGTATTTATGAGCGATTTTAAAGAGCCTATGTACTTCGCTTGTGACAACGAGAGAGCCTGGCCCGGATCTATCTGCGAAAAAAAAGCGTATGAAGAGCTTTTCCAGGGACGCGAGCAGTATCGGGCCCGGGGGGAGGCCTCAACCTTATATTTGTACAGCGAATTGGCGGCCCAACGCATTTTCCGCGAAATTCCTCATGCGCGACTAATTGCTATTCTCCGCAATCCCGTCGCTCGAGCCTTTTCCCAGTATACCTTTCAGCGCTTCCTCAACACCGAGCCCTTAGACACATTTGAAGCGGCACTGGCGGCTGAAGCGGAGCGGCAGCGGGCACTGGCATCGCCCTTTCTTTTTTATCGCCAGGTAGGACTGTATGGCGAACAAATTTCCCGTTACTTGGCCGCGTTTCCTAAAAGCCAACTGCTTTTTCTGCTGCAGGACGATTTGGATACTAATCCTCACCAAGTGTTTCAACGCCTTTTTTCTTTTATAGGGGTCAACCCTGATTTTCAACCGGACTTGCGCTACCGCACCAATGCCTCCGGGGTGCCTCAGCACCGCACCCTTTTCAATCTGATTAAATCAACCGGCCGCGCCGTCAAACGATTTTTACCCGAACACATGGCCACGCGCCTGAGCGGACAGGCTCACCAGGCATTGCTGGCAAGGCCGTCCATGAGGGACGACACCCGCCAGCAACTTCTACGGTTCTTCCACCAGGACATGCTGCGCACCCAAGAATTAACCGGCTACGATTTGTCTCACTGGCTCAGTTAACGGAGTCAAAAAAAAGAGACCGGGAGTACCCGCGGTCTCTTGCGTGAGAATGTTACGCTCTTAAGCGGTTTCCTCTTTTTGCTTTTTACTACGCGGCTTGCTGCCCTGGGTGGTAACCAGCAAGGGATCCTCATGGTTTTCCACCACTTCGCGGGTGATAATGCACTTGGCGATGTCGGTGCGAGCTGGCATCTCGTACATCACGTCCAACATGATGTCTTCGATAATGGCGCGCAATGCCCGGGCCCCGGTATTGCGCCGCATGGCCTCGCGTGAAACCGCCCTCACCGCTTCATCCTTAAACTCTAGTTCCACACTGTCCATTTGCAACATCTTCTGATATTGCTTCACCAGGGCGTTTCGGGGTTCCGTCAAAATCTTCACTAAGGCTTCCTCGTCCAAGGCGTCAAGGGTGACCACCACCGGCAACCGACCAACAAATTCGGGAATGAGCCCGAACTTGAGCAAATCGTCCGGCATAATCTTGGCCAGTATATCCCCGATTCTGACCTCGTCCTTGCTTTCGATCTCGGCGTTGAACCCGAGCCCCTTTTTTCCAATGCGGCCTTTGATAATCTTGTCAATGCCGTCAAACGCTCCGCCAACAATGAAGAGAATGTTGGTGGTGTCAATTTGGATAAACTCCTGATGAGGATGCTTGCGGCCGCCTTGAGGCGGAACCGAGGCGACAGTGCCCTCCAAGATCTTTAAGAGCGCTTGCTGAACTCCCTCGCCGGATACGTCGCGGGTAATCGAAGGATTCTCGGACTTGCGCGCAATCTTATCCACCTCGTCAATGTAGACAATGCCCTTTTCAGCCTTCTCCACATCGTAATCGGCGGCTTGGATGAGCTTTAAGAGAATGTTCTCAACGTCCTCACCCACGTAACCAGCCTCGGTCAAGGAGGTAGCATCGGCAATGGCAAACGGCACATTCAAGATTTTAGCCAGCGTTTGGGCTAACAGCGTCTTTCCGGAACCCGTGGGGCCCAACATCAGAATGTTGGACTTTTGCAGTTCCACGTCATCCACCTTATTGCCCAAGTTAATACGCTTATAGTGGTTGTAGACCGCCACCGAGAGAGTCTTTTTAGCGCGATCCTGGCCTACCACGTATTGGTCCAAAATCGACCGGATTTCCGCCGGTTTGGGAATGTCCTTCAACTCAAACTCAACGTCATCGTTAAGCTCTTCCTCGATGATCTCCGAGCAGAGCTCTACGCATTCGTCGCAGATGTAGACACCCCCAGGACCGGCAATCAATCGCTTGACTTGGTCCTGATACTTGCCGCAGAATGAGCACTTTAGCTGACCCTTTTCGTCGGTGAACTTAAACATGGTCTGCCCCCCTTATCCGCCTTGCAACCCCGCGAGCCGCTTCATATCCTAAGACTCTTCCGACGGCTTGATGCCAACCCGCGGTTCCAAAACCTCATCAACTAAATGATATGCCTTCGCCTCATCCGCAGTCATCCAATAGTCGCGTTCTGTTTCCTTCAAGATTTGTTCCAGCGAATGATTAGAATGCTTGCCCAGTATTCTCGCCAAGGCCTCGCGATTACGGATTAGCTCCTTCATCTGGATGTCCAAATCCGTAATTTTGCCCCCAATTTGATTAACCCAAGGCTCATGAATCATAATGCGGGCATTCGGCAGCGCATAGCGTTTGCCATCTGCTCCCCCGGCCAGCAAAACCGCTCCCATACTAGCCGCCAATCCCACACAAATAGTCGAGACGTCCGGCTTAATGTGCTGCATGGTATCATATATGGCCATGCCCGCCGTCACCGAACCTCCCGGCGAGTTAACATATAAATTGATGTCCCGATCTGGATCATCGCTTTCCAGAAATAGCAGTTGCGCCACTACCAGATTGGCTACGTCATCATCCACGGCATTACCGAGGAAAATAATCCGCTCCTTCAAAAGGCGCGAGTATATATCGTATGATCGTTCGCCCCGATTGGTTTGCTCAACCACCATTGGCACCAAATAACTCATAAATTTTCCTCCCACCAATTACCCCTGCTCATCCTCTTGCGGCGGCTGGGCTGAGGCCAAAAAATCGCTCGCCTTCGATATCAAAAGACTGGTTTTGATAACGTCCCAATCGCCGTGCTGCTGCAACACCGCAATCATTTGCTCGAGCGGCTGGCGATAGGCCTCGGCCATCGGCCGTACGCTATCGACAAGCTCCTCATTGGTTACCGTAAAGCCATTTTCACGGGCTACGGCTTCTAAAATCAATTCCTCTTTAACCCGCTCTTCCGCCTGTGGCCTCATATCTTCATGGAGCTGATCAACCGACATTTCCCGGCTCTCTAAATAATCGTCCACGCTGACGCCCATTTGCCTCAGCATATTCTCCAGTTCATGAAGCTGGTTGTGAAGAGCCCGCTTTACCAGCTCCGATGGTAAGTCAAAGGACAGGCGCTCTTTCAGCTTACCCAAAATCGCGGACTCCCGAACACCGCGTGCCTGCTGCTTCAGACGGTCGCGCACCCGCTCTTCAACCGCCTCACGCATCTCTTTCTCATTCTCCCAACCCAAGGCTGTCGCCAGATCGTCATCAACAGCCGGGACATCGGGACGCTTAATATCGGTGACAGTGACGTCAAAAATTACCTCTTGACCTTGCAGCGCAACATCAGGATGGCTTTCTGGATAAGTGAGGCGAATCTTTTGAGGTTCCCCCAATTTCAAGCCGATTAGCTGAGTTTCTAGACCTTCCACGGCCATTCCCGATCCAATCTCGACGCCATACTCGTCGTCTTCCACAAAGGGTTCGGAATCCTCGCTATCATCCTCATTATCGGCTAAATAGCCCTTTAACTTCAAGATAACGTGATCACCCATCGAAACCGGATCATCTTCCACGGGCACCAACTGCGCCTGGGTGCGGGCCAACTTGTCCAGCTCGTGGGAAAAGTCCTCCTCGGTGGCATCCGGGATTGTCAGAGGTTCCCCCAAGAGGTCATCCAGCGATCCAACTTCAATCACCGGCTTGGATTCCACTTCAATATCAAATTGAAATGGCTTGTCCTCATCCAACGCCACAATATTAATTTGCGGCTCCCCCACGGGATCAACCGAGGCTTGCTGCAACGCGTCGCGATAATGACGGTCCACTAGCTGCTGGGCAGCTTCCTGCAATAATACACCCCGTCCCACATATCTTTCAAATATTTTTCGAGGCGCCTTTCCCCGTCGAAATCCAGGAATGTTGTAGCGGCCTACCACGGACTTAAAGGCCCGGTCGACAGCCTGACTAAAATCACTCGGCTCAATCGTCACCGAAACCTTGGCCACCGCGTTTGGCAGCCGTTCCAACGCCACGTCCACTTGCCAATTCCTCCTCTGGTCCCCTTAAAAAATCAACCCATTATATCATGGGTCATTTATAGGGCCAACAATAACAAAAACCGAGGCGCGAAACCGCCTCGTAACAAGTTGGAGCGGAAGACGGGATTTGAACCCGCGACCCTCGCCTTGGCAAGGCGATGCTCTACCGCTGAGCTACTTCCGCGTAATGGTGCGAGGGAAGGGACTTGAACCCTTACGCCTTGCGGCACGAGATCCTAAGTCTCGCATGTCTGCCATTCCATCACCCTCGCCTGGTGCGCCCGGTAGGATTTGAACCTACGACCTCCGGATTCGAAGTCCGTCACTCTATCCACTGAGCTACGGGCGCAGAGACAAAATCCCCGGTATCCCGGGGCAAAATTAATTGGGGTGAATGAGGGGACTTGAACCCCCGACCCCCAGGGCCACAACCTGGTGCTCTAACCAACTGAGCTACATCCACCACATCTCTTCAACCAAATGGCTCAAAGAAACGCAATTCAATATACCACGCGGCAGGTAAAAATGCAATGACATCAAAGGGTCGCGGACGCTGACGGCGTTGCCCGCCCTATCACACGCTAAACGACAAAACCGCAACGGCGAATCCCATCATGAGACAAATGACCTCATGATAAAGTAAAATGATGATAGTTGAAAATGACGAACGGGCATCATTAAGATGATGGCGAGTTTAGCGCCACCAGTCCGCGGCTATTAAAGGCTGAGGAGTCCTGGTGTCTTTTATCGTTTTAGCATGGCGAGATCTGAAGGAGCTGGGCTGGCAATAATGATTCGCAAAATTTGGGAACCAATTTTTATGGGGAGGCAACTGGCCCTGTGGTTAGGGTTGGGCAGTCTGACGGGGGCGTTGGTCGGCGTAGTTGTCACCTACTTTTTAAAATTACTGTTTTGGTCCATCGGGCAAACCGCGCACTGGCCATTTTGGATGATTGCGGTGGCACTCCCCCTGGGAGGGCTGGTTACCGGACTTCTTATTCATTATGGGGCGCCTCGCGCGGCTGGTCACGGAACCGAGGCGGTCATTCGTTCGGTCCACCGGGATAAGGGGAGCATCCCCTGGAAAGTGGCCCCTATTAAGGCTCTCGCAACCATTACGACTATCGCGCCCGGCGGATCGGCGGGAAAAGAAGGTCCCTCCGCCCAAATCGGGGCGGCCGTGGCCTCCGCTCTGGCGGACTTATTTCACTTTACCCCGGAACGACGGCAAAAAATTGTGATATGCGGCATTGGCGCCGGGTTCGCGGCCGTGTTTGGCACCCCGGTCGCGGGAGCCATTCTGGGCATTGAAGTTCTCGCCGTCGGCGACTTGTGGTACGACATGCTTTTGCCCTCTTTTGCCGCTTCGGTTATGTCCTATGAAGTCTCCAAAAGATTGGGCCTCAGCTGGTTTTACCCAACCACCAATGTGACCCTGCATTTTACCGTGGGACTGTTCGCCCGTCTCATAGTGTTTGGCGTGGCAAGCGGCTTAGTCGCCTATTTGCTGGTCTTGCTCATGGACGGCTTTCATAACCTATCGGAAAAGGTGGAGCGGGCGCGCCATTGGTGGAGGCCGCTGTTCCCCTTTTTCGGCGCCGTCGCTCTAGTCTTGTTGATGCTAATGGTGGGGCGAAGCTATGGCGGTCTGTCCCTTCCCCTGTTGAACCAGGCGTTGTCCGGTCACTCGGTCCCCATGCTCGCGTTTTGGTGGAAGCTTCTCATGGTGGCAATGACCCTCGGATTCGGCATGAGCGGTGGTATCGTGACCCCATTATTCGTGGTCGGCGCGACGTTTGGTTCCCTAGTCGCCGCTCCCTTGCATTTGCCCCTAGCGGCGGGTGCCGAGCTGGGAATGGTTGCCGTAACGGCGTCAGGCGCTAATGTGCCTATCGCCATGATTATTATGGGAATGGAACTGTTCGGTTCGCGCCTATCGCCCGACTTTCTGATGGTGGCTATCCCCGCCTTTATTATTATTGGCAATCACAGTGTGTATCCCAGCCAACGCGTTCGCTTGCAAAAATCCCCGTGGGTGCCCATCCCAGTGGGCCGCGCACTGGAAGACGCCGAAGAAGAAAAACTGCCGGCACCTTGGATCCGAAAACATCTCAAGAAGCGTCCTCCACAGCGCGGCGCGTCATAGCGCTAACACTAAAAGATTCGCGTGCCTAATACCAACCATTGGCGATGCGGCTTCACCAGCCGAACCGCCTTTTTTCTTGGTTGCCGGAATGCGCGTTTGGTAATATACGGCTTTACTTCACTGGGTTTGGGACCAAGAGTAAACTCCTCAAGAATATATGTATCCGCCGCGAATACCTTGGGCGGGCAGATCAATTGGCATCGAACGGCCAGGCAGGTTGCCCGGCTACATTCCAGCCGGGACCTGCTTTCGTGCCCAGAGCGCAACCCGACCATTCCTTAGGGGCTCTGGGACCCATTAGCGATTCATGATGACGGCCAACGGGGCGGAATAGCGCTTGCGCCCGCGTTCAACCCGTTACCCTAAGTATTTTCCCGGATCTTTATCAAACGCGGTTTTGCACCCGGGAGCACAGAAGAAATACTCCTGTCCGCCATAAGCGGAACGCGGCGTGGCCTCCGTAACCCGCACCTTCATGTGGCACACCGGGTCAATAACCTGGCTGGCATGCTCCATCGTCATCATCCTCCCTTTGTATCATGTTGCGCCCGGACAACACATCAACCGGTGGGCCAACTTCACGTCCGTCGCCCGGGCGCTCCGGGCTAATAGGGACTATCCTGGCGCGTAAATACTGCCGGA
Organism: Bacillota bacterium; assembly: GCA_021792935.1. GTDB lineage: Bacteria > Bacillota > Sulfobacillia > Sulfobacillales > Sulfobacillaceae > Sulfobacillus_B. The sequence continues at coordinate 32,533 of JAJYTS010000010.1, forward strand.
TGGGAAAATTTCAAGCTGTCTTATATGACTCGGGATCGCGGAGAAACTCCTCCCGACACGCGGCATTGCAAAAGTAGTACGTCTGTCCCTCATATTCCGCCACTCCCGCTTCTTCACCAATCGTGACGGTCATCTCGCACACGGGGTCTAGGGCCGTGGTATCCCCATCCCCGGAAAGATAATCCCCTGGGCGGTCTAGAAATTCCTTGTGACAGGCCGTGTTGCAAAAGTAATAGGTGCGCCCCTGATAGTCGGCGCGGCCCGCTTCTTGGCCAATGGTTACCGTCATCCCGCATACGGGGTCCACGGCCGTAGCCTCCGAAGACTCATCCCCCATTTCCAACGAATTATGGCCGCCAAGATATCCCTCGGGATCCTCCTCAAACTCAGCCTGGCAGCTCTTGGCACAAAAGTAATAGTCTTGACCTTTATACGCCGCAATGCCAGCCTCCTCGCCAATGGCAACCGTCATTCCGCAGACCGGATCCACGGCCGTTGGCCGCGATTTATCGGGATGGGGCATATCCACCTTCTCATCCTGCTCAAGTTCCCGCGCCCAGCGTTCCTCCGTCGCGGCAAGACCCGCGAACGGATTGTAGCGCTTAAGCAGCGCCGAATTGCTGGTCACCAAAATTGATGACAACGCCATGGCGCCACCCGAAATCACCGGCGCCAGCCAACCCAGGGCAGCGATAGGAATAAGAAAGGCATTATAAAAGAATGCCCAGAAGAGATTCTGGCGGATCTTCCGCATCGTCTGACGCGATAAACGCAGACTGGCGGGCACTCCCCGCAGATCCCCGCTCATCAGCGTTAACCCCGCCGCCGCCATCGCCACATCAGTGCCGGTGCCAATGGCAATTCCCAGATCGGCCGTGGCCAACGCCGGCGCGTCATTGATGCCATCCCCAACCATGGCCACCCGACGGCCTTGACTCTTCAGCGATTGCACCATCGCGGCTTTCTCGGTGGGAAGCACTTCCGCCCACACGTGTTCAGCCAATATCCCGACCTCACGCGCCACCGCTTCCGCCACCCGCCGCGTGTCACCCGTCAAAAGGTAGACCGGCACCCCATCCCCCTGCAAAGCGGCTATCGCCTCGGCAGCGGTGTCCTTAATGGTGTCCGCGACGGCGATGATGCCCGCGTAACCGCCATCAACCACCACGTATAGAGGAGTTTTACCCTCCTGCTCCAATCGGGCGACCAAGACCTCCAGGTCGTGCGCGACTCTGTTCAGTGAGTCCGCCAGGGCACGGCGACTACCCACGATTACCGCATGCCCATCCACCTGGGCCCGCACCCCTCGGCCTGGCTCAGCCTCAAAATCTTCCGCTTCAGAAAGCTTAATACCCTGCTCTCGGCCATAGGCGACCACAGCTCTACCCAGAGGGTGCTCGGAGGCTGATTCAACCGCGGCCGCCCACCGTAAAAGATTGTGATTAGCGGTTTCCGTAGCCTCAGGATGCGCGAACACATCCGTAACGGTAGGCTTTCCCCGTGTCACCGTCCCTGTCTTATCCACCACCACCGTATTGATGGCGCGAGCCGCTTCCAAATGTTCCCCGCCCCGAATCAACAGGCCGCGCTTCGCTCCCACACCCACACCGGCGGTAATGGCGGTCGGCGTCGCCAGACCGAGGGCGCAAGGACAGGCAACGACCAAGACCGCCACCGCCGGCAGCAGCGCTGAAACAACGTGGCCGCTTATCAGCCACCAGACGCCAAAAGTGACGGCGGCGACGGCAATAACGATCGGCACAAAAATACCAGAGACGCGGTCGGCCAGTCCCTCAACGGGAGCTTTTCGCGCCTGCGCGGCTTCCACCGCCGCAATAATCTGAGACAAGGCGGTATCGCGCCCCACCTTGGTCGCCTTGACCCGCAGAGTCCCGGTTTGATTCAAAGTGGCGCCCACCACCGCATCCCCGGCCTTCTTGGATTGCGGCGCTGGTTCTCCGGTAAGCATGGACTCGTCAACGTGGCTTTGGCCTGACACGATCACGCCGTCCGTCGGAATCTTTTCTCCGGGGCGGACCACCAGTTCCATTCCCGGTTCCACATCGTCAATGGAGAGCGAACGCTCTTCCCCGCCAATAATCACGTGCGCATCCCGGGGTGCCAATCCCATTAATTGCTTCATCGCCGACGAGGTAGCGCCCTTGGCCCGCGCCTCGATGAGCTTGCCTAGGCTGATTAACGTAAGGACAATGGCGGCGTCGTCAAAATATAATTCCCGGTGCGAGCCCGACAATAACAGACTCGCGCTTAACACATACGCGGCCGTGGTGCCTAAGGTCACCAGTACCGACATGTTGGCATTTCTGTTTTTTAAGTTGTGATAGGAGTCGAGATAGTAAAAGCCGCCCACATAAACCTGGACCACGGTCGCCAACCCAAACTGGAGCCAAGGGTTGCCTAGGATGGGAACGCCAGCGATTCGAGTCACCAGCCAGATGGCTAGAGGAAGCGAAAAAATTCCT
>JAJYTS010000011.1 GCA_021792935.1 Bacillota bacterium
CGATCTCGCCAGTCCCGTGGTTTTGCTAACTTATCAAACGGCGAATCAAAGTGTGCTTGTCGTTACGGAATCTAAACGGAAGACATTCAAGCCTCCCGCCCGGCTGACGATGATAACCGAGATGGCGGGTACATTGCACGTTCAAGTGGGGACGATGCCAGATGGTCAAGAACTGGCAGCTTTGACTCTAGGCAAAACCGCTTTAGTGGTGGAAGGGCCGGTTAATGGTGTGGATGCTCTCATTAATGGGTGGGCAAATGCCAATGAGGCCTCGCTATCGCCTTCCCCATGATTGATGGGGGGATGAGAATGGCACGATTAGCCTGGGGATTTGCCACGGGGACGTTCGGTGAACTGGTGCAGGGGCAGATTGGTCCTGATCCATTTTTAATTACGCTTCCGATTCCGTGGGGTGCGCGCGCCGCGTATTGTCATGTACCTGGACAGCCTCTGCAGGTGTGGCCGGAGCATCGCGTCAAAGCGCTTGGCGCGGCAAAGACGCTACTGGAATCTTGGGGAAAGAGTCTTGAGGGTGTTCTAATCATTTACTCCACTCTCCCTATCGGTAAAGGCATGGCTTCCAGTTCGGCTGACATTGTAGCGGTCTGTCGAGCACTGGCGGCTTTTTTTGGAAGGGAGATACCGGCGGGGGACATCGCCCGGGTCGCGTCCGCGATTGAGCCCACCGACGGCATTATGTTTCCCGGGGTTGTGGCGTTTAATCCGCTACGGGGAGTGTTGCTGGAGCGCTTAGGTATGGCTCCTCCCGCAACCATTGTGGGGGTATTGGGGTTTGGCGGCGTCAATACGGTCGACCGCCACGAATCGCGCCAAGAGTACAGTGTTATTCACCAACAGCGGCTTCGCCAAGCGCTGGGCTACGTGCGCCAAGGGGTGGAAAGGCGGGATGTGCGTCTATTGGGACTTGCTGGCCGCATATCCGCAGAAGTTGACTACGAGCGGGGAGCCGATGCCTCTGTTGCCGACCTCATTTGTCTGGGAGAGTCGGAAGGGGCAGGGGTCATTATCGCGCATAGCGGCACTGTTCGCGGTTTATTATTGCCTGGTTCCACTCCGGCAGGCACGGTGCGGCGTTTGCGGCAAAAGCTCTGGGCGTTGGATGCGGGGCCGGTGTACCGAATTCCAGTTCTTACCGCGCCGCTTTACACACTATCCGGCCGAGGAGACGCAATCCAAGAAATTTAAGCGGACGCCCGCCCAAGGCCATGCCACACCGCGGCCGGTTTGGATGGCGTTGTGAGGACCATGGAGGCGGGCTGGTGCAAGTTTCCAGTGCTGGGGGAGGATTTTTAGCGTATGCTGTCGAAATTGGCTCGTTAAAGGATGATGTGGAACGCGATTCATGGCCGCGACCGGGAGGGAAATTGGTGAAACGGGGTTGGAAGATTGCTTTGCTGGCGGCTGCTGGAGTGGCAACAGCCGGTCCGCTTACATACGCCTCCACGCTACAGCAGCTTCAGCAACAGGAACAGCAGGCTCAGCAGCAATTAGCGGCTGAGCAGCAAAAGTATAATCAAACGCAGAAAGCCATTGGTCAGACAGAGAGTGCAATGAATCAGTTGAATCAAGACCTGGCGTCCGCCAAAGCGCAAATTGGTTCTACCAGCGCTCAAATTCAGTCAACCCAGGCTCACATTCACACTACCCAAAGCTTATTGCACAGTACCGAGTCCCAACTTTCCCGGACCGAGGCTCAGTTGGCCACAACAATGCGCGATTATCGCCAAACGACAACGCTACTAATTAAGACGAAAAAAAATTTGGCCTACGAGGGGCAGTTGTTGTCGGGCCAGTTGCAGCTCATTGAGGAGCGCGGGTCAATCGGGTATCTTGACGTCGTGTTAGGAGCTCATTCATTTTCCGACTTTATAAGCCGCGCCCAGCTGCTGGGTCAGGTTGCTTCGGCCGCAGCGCATGAAGTGCAGATTATTAAAGGGGAAGAATCGGCCTATTCCCTGGAACAAAGCAATTTAAATCGAGAAAAGGTTTTCTTGAATGATGCTCGGCGTTCCATTCTACAACACAAGAATCTTCTTGCCAGCGAACAGGGACTCCTGGTGCGGGAACATCAACATGCTGTTGTTTTGCAGGCGCAGGCTGTTCAGGAGGCCTCGACGGTGTCGTCCGGGTTGGCACAGCGGCAGCAACTCATGACCCAACTTCAGCAGCAGCGCGGTCAACTTGCCTCGGGAATGTCCCGTCTGCAATCGCGAATCGCGGGATTGGTGTCCCAGATTCAATCCTTATTGGGCCAATTTAATTCGGGCGGATTAACCCGACAGGCTTTGTACAAGGCTTTAGTTCCCTTGGTGACGCCTATCGCGCAACAATGGAATGTGCCCGTGCCTTTGGTTATTGCCGTAATTACTGTGGAATCAGGAGGCAACTCACAAGTGGTGAGCAGCGCGGGCGCCATTGGCCTTATGCAGGTGGAACCCGCTACCGCTCAAGATATCGCGGCGGCCGTTGGCTTATCCCCAGCGACGGTGATGCAGGATCTCTACAACCCCTCCGACAATGTGGAGCTGGGGACGTACTATTTGCATTATTGTCTTGGCTTATTTGGAGGCAATGACGCCTTGGCGGCTGCCGCTTATAATGCCGGTCCTGGGGCCGTGGACAAGTACGGCGGCATCCCGCCGTATCCTGAAACACAGCAATATGTGGCGGACGTGATGTCTCTCTACAGGCTGTATTCTACCTATTAGGAGATTGTGGGCGGCCTAGCAGCACGCTTGTGAGAAACAGAAAAAGCGCTTCGACCAAAGCCCATTTCGAGGCGGCCGCGAATGCCAGCAGCAGGGACACCGCGGAAAGAATCTCCACTCCTGGCGCCCGCTTGTCGCTGAGATTGTGGGATGCATAAATGGCGGCGGCCAATGACAGGGCGGCTGCCAGCCAGCGTTCCATGAGGATGATGTGGTATGAGGGCGGCAGATAGTGCATAAGGTAGACGCTATTCAAGGCTATTCCCGCCGCGGAAAGAATTATGGGGAATAACCGCTGTTTATGCATGGCGGTTGCTGCCAAGCTTAGGAATGAGAATAACGCGGGGAGAAGCAGCGCCGCCCAAATTCGGTTCCACAGGTAGTGATGTCCCAGTAATCCTGGAATGGGCAATTCATGAGATAAGCGGGGAACGGCCACCCAAAACTGCACCCAGGTAAAGACCATGAGAGGCAGGCGCAAGTCTAAAGGCCGCTTCGTGTTCCTCAGTCCTTTCATAGGCTGGATGTCGCTAGTTTCCCCGCCTCTTTCCCGCGTAAGACCGAGGATGACTCTTTTTTGCAAATTTACGTTACACTGTCATTAGAATAGGGCTATGGAGAGGACGGTTTGGTCATGCAGAATCGGTGGCTTCGGGGGCTCTTGACCATCGTGTTTGTGGTATTGGTTGTCTCGCTGCTGATGGAGTTTTTTAACGCTCCTAGTCAATCTGTCAGCCAGACGCCGTACAGCACATTGGTCCATGCCATCGATAAGCATCAGGTTTCGTCGGCAACGGTGGACCCGTCAACCTACAATGTATTCTGGGTGTCCAAAAGCGGGGGCCATTATGCCACGGTATACAGCCCTGGTTCCACCAGTGCCGTTAGTCAGCGGTTAAACACCCATGGTGCCGTCGTCAGCATCAATAAGCCGGCCGGATCAGGTATATGGCTCACTGTCGTCGGTGATGTGCTTCCTCTTATTTTAGTGGTCGGACTGCTTTATTTCTGGATGCGGCAAAGTCAAGGTGGAAACCGGATGATGTCTTTTGGCCGCTCACAGGCGCGATTGGTGGCGGATAATCAGGCGCGGGTCACCTTCAAGGATGTAGCCGGCGTCGAAGAAGAAAAGCAGGAATTAGAAGAAGTGGTGGACTTCCTGCGCAATCCTAAGCGCTATTTAGAGATGGGAGCACGCATTCCCAAAGGAATTTTGCTGTTTGGCCCCCCCGGAACTGGGAAAACGCTACTAGCCCGGGCGGTGGCTGGAGAGGCGGGCGTGCCGTTTTTCACGGAGAGCGGTTCGGGCTTCGTGGAAATGTTTGTGGGCGTGGGTGCGTCGCGCGTTCGTGATTTGTTTGATCAAGCCAAGAAAAACGCTCCCTGCATTGTTTTTATTGATGAGCTGGATGCGGTGGGGCGCATGCGGGGAGCCGGCTATGGCGGCGGCAACGATGAGCGTGAGCAGACCCTGAACCAGCTTTTGGTGGAAATGGACGGTTTCGGCGTTAATGAGGGCATTATCCTGATGGCGGCTACCAATCGCCCGGATGTGCTTGATCCGGCTTTATTGCGTCCAGGACGGTTCGATCGGCAAATTGTGGTGCACCCCCCCGACTTGGCTGGACGTGAGCAGATATTGCGGGTGCATATCGAGAACAAGCCGTTGGATAAGGATGTGGAGCTTGGAGTAATCGCGAAGCGTACGCCAGGGTTCACGGGGGCTGACCTAGCCAATTTGGCCAATGAATCCGCGTTGTTAGCGGCTCGCAACCGGCAGCGCCGCATCACCATGGCTAATCTGATTGAAGCCACAGAGCGGGTTATGGCTGGACCTCAAAAGAAAAGCCGGGTGATTACAGATTTTGAAAAGCGCGTGGTGGCTTTTCATGAATCTGGCCATACCTTGGTGGGCATGTTAGTCTCTCATGGCGATCCCATTCATAAAGTGACCATTGTCCCGCGCGGCATGGCGATGGGGTATACCTTGCCGGTTCCGGAAGAGGACCGCTACCGGATAACGCGTGAGCAATTTTTGGATAAGGTGGCTATGTCGCTGGGTGGACGGGCGGCAGAACAAATTGTTTTCGGGGAGATTTCCACTGGGGCTAGCGATGATTTGGAAAAGTCGACCAAGATGGTGCGGCAAATGATTATGGAGTATGGCATGAGTGAAGAGCTGGGCCCCTTAACGTACGGGCGGCGTCAGGATGCGGTTTTTCTAGGTCGGGAATTGATGCGCTCACGCGACTACAGTGATGAGGTCGCTTCAAAAATAGACCGGGCCATCCGGCATGTCATCATGGAGCAATATGAGCGGGCCAAGAGCATATTGCTGCAGCATCGGCAGGTATTGAACCGCATTGCCCTGACACTGATTGAAAAGGAGACGCTGGAATCGGATGAATTGCAAGCTATCTTGCGAGCGGCGACATAAGCGTAACGAAAGCGGCCCCGAAATTGGAGCCGCTTTTCTATTTGGGCCACACTAAGCCTAAATTGTAGGGCGTGATAAGCCGAATGCCGTCTTTGCTGTTGGGCAGAGGCATCCGCTTCAATGCCCGTTCGCACAAAATATCCAAGATTACTTCGGGCGGCCTTGGATCGTCTTCAATAATGGATTTCAAGGCTTCTCGGTTAACCGATACGATAGCCTCGCCGCAACTTGCTTGATCCACGTCCACGGTGATCCATTCGTCGTTCGGGGCGGTTGGCTGAACTCTTATCGCCACGAGCATCCCCCATCCGGTTGCGCTCAATTTCCGCTAATAGACTATGCTCATTTTCCGAGTCTGGCAATGGGCAAATAGGTAAAAACCCCTGGGTACTTTGGGAGCCGTCTTAAGGGACATCCATGGTATAATCGGGGCGCCGAGAGAACGCGAAATGAGGGGTTCGATTGGTTAAACGGATTTATGTCTATCTTAAAATGCTTTTCTCCATGGTTATCGACGCGGCCCTCATTAATGTTTCCGTTTATTTGGCTTTATATTTGCGATTTAATACGCCTAAGATTCCTGCCCACGATATCGCCGCCTATTTTCACGTGGCGCCATGGTTTACTATCGGAAGCATTTCCATCTTTTGGTTTACCCGCATTTATCATCGCATGTGGCGATATGCCTCGGCTCGTGACGCCCAGGTGTTGGTATTCGCTATTTTGTCGTCCACGCTAATTTTGGGGATTTCGCTGTTTCTCACCAAGACGGCTGATTATTCCCGGGCCACCTATCTGCTTTACACCGTTATTGCCATCGCCTTTATTGGCGGGTGGCGCTTTTTATTGCGGTCGTTCTACGATGTGCATTGGACATCCGTTCCTCGTGCCCAGCAGCGGGTGCTCATTGTCGGGGCGGGACAGGCCGGTCAGATGGTGGCGCAAGAATTGTCACGGCATCCGGAAATGGGAGTGGCGGTTGGCTTTTTGGATGACGATGTGGAAAAGGTGGGGATGCAGGTTGCATCTCTTAAGGTGTTGGGCACCACGGCGGAAATTCGCACCATCAGCCGTGGCCAAGATGTTGATCAAGTGTTGTTGGCTATGCCGTCGGCGTCCGGCCAGGTTATACGCCCGCTGGTGGAGCAGTGTCGGGATATCGGGATTAAAGTCCGGACCTTGCCGGCTTTAAACCAAATGATCGGAGGACAAGTTTCCGTTCATCAAATTCGCGATGTGGAGATACAGGACTTGCTGCAGCGGGAGCCCGCCGACGTAGATTTGGGGGAAATTGTCGGCTATCTAACGGGACGAACTGTCATGGTGACAGGAGCCGGGGGTACCATTGGCTCAGAATTGGTGCGGCAAGTGTCGCCGTTTGGGCCTAAAACGTTGTTGCTGGTGGGGATCGACGAAACTGATATTTTTGAGATAGATCGGGAAGTGCATAGACGGTTTCCGGATATTCCGACGGTGCCGCTTGTGGCGGATCTTCGTGATCGCGTCCGTCTGGCCAAAATTTTTTCCCGTTACAAGCCTCAGGTTGTCTTTCATGCGGCGGCTCATAAACACGTCCCTTTAATGGAGTCGCAGCCGGATGAAGTCATTTATAACAACGTGGGGGCATTATGGCAATTGCTGGACCTGTCCAAGCGCTCCCAGGTGGAGACGTTTGTATTTGTGTCCAGTGATAAGGCCGTTAATCCCACCAGCGTATACGGAGCCACCAAGCGTGCCGGAGAGTTGTTGGTCCGCGCCTATGCCACTCATTCCGCCACCCGGTTTGTGACGGTGCGTTTTGGCAATGTGTTGGGCAGCCGCGGCAGTGTCGTGCCCATTTTCCAGCGGCAAATTCGCGCTGGCGGACCGGTGACCATTACCCATCCCGATATGATGCGTTATTTTATGACTGCCACGGAAGCTTGTCAGCTAGTCATTCAGGCGGGCTCTATGGGAAAGGGTGGGGAGGTTTTTGTTCTGGACATGGGCGACCCCATTAAAATTCTTGATTTGGCCAACAATTTGATACGATTGTCGGGCCTTCGCCCAGGCATGGATATAGAGATTGCTTTTACCGGTGTTAGGCCGGGCGAAAAGCTTTGTGAAGAACTTTTAACAGTGGAAGACCGCACTCGCGCCACGCATCATGAGCGCATCTTCGTGCATAACGAGGGAGCTTTTGACGGCCGTGCTGTTTTTAGCGCGCTGGAGGAACTCATCACCCGTGTGGAGACAGCCTCCCCCGCTGAACTTAAGGCCTTGTTGAAAGCGGTGGTGCCGGAATATCAACCCAGCACCCCCGCCCCGGTTTTGCAGTCGGAACGTTGGCGCCCGTCGGAAAGGTCACGAGTTTTGCCGCGTTAGGCATCGTGGAGGACCTGGGCACTCGCGCGGCAAAAGGTCTTTCCCGGACGGGAAGTGGATACGTTAAATAGGGATCCGGCTATGGCATCGGCTATGTCACCCCCCGGCAGAGGCGATGCGGCCGGTCCTTATTTTCTTCGTTTCATTAGACGACGGTATGGTACCGTAATGGGGGAGGGGTATCATGACACGGTCGCGATTTTTGCCCTACAATCAACCCGAAGTGGGTGAAGAAGAGGCTCAAGCCGTGTCTGCGGTTATTCAATCGCGATGGCTTACCCATGGGGATGTGACTCGGCGGTTTGAAGAGGCATTGGCGGCCCGGGTGGGGGTTTCTTCAGTGGTTGCTCTGTCATCCTGCACGGCGGCTCTTCACTTGGCACTTCTTGGCTATCATATTGGGGAAGGCGACGAAGTAATTACCACGCCAATGACGTTTGTCGCCTCCGTCAATGCCGTGATTCAAACAGGTGCCACCCCGGTTCTGGTGGATATCGATCCGGTTAGCGGCAATATCGACTTGAACGCAGTGGCCGAGGCTATTAATTCCAGAACCCGAGCCATTCTTCCCGTGCATTACGGAGGGCACCCGGTGGATATGGCCCAATTGAATGGTATCCGGGACACTTATCATTTGGCGGTGGTGGAAGATGCCGCCCATGGGCTGGGCAGCTTTTCTGGCGGTCAACCTCTCGGCAGCTTTGGCAACCTTACCGCCTTTTCGTTTTATGCCACCAAAAATTTAACCACCGCGGAAGGCGGCGCCCTGTGTGTGGAAAATGCCGAAGTGGAGCAAGAGGTTCGTGCGCTCTCTTTGCATGGAATGACCCGCAACAGTTGGAATCGCTATCAGCGGGGCGGTTCCTGGCAGTATGACGTGACGGCCCTGGGCTACAAATACAATATGAGTGATGTGCAGGCGGCCTTGGGGCTCGTGCAATTAAAAAAGCTCACCGCTATGCAGTCCAAACGCGCGGCGTTGGCGCAGCGTTATCAGGAGAAGCTTTCATGCCTACCCCTTCAGCTTCCAGGCACAGAGGGGCATTCCTGGCATCTTTATTCTGTAGGTCTTGACCTTAAACGGATTCGCGGTGATCGCAATGATGTGATCGACGACCTGCGTCAGGCAAACATTGGCACTTCCGTGCATTTTATTCCTATTTATCGCCATACTTATTATCGGTCGCGCTTTGGTTGGGGCGCAAATGATTTTCCCCATACGGAAGCGTTCTTTCAGGGCCGTATTTCTCTCCCCTTATATCCCTCAATGACGATCGAGGATGTGGACGATGTCGCGCACGCGCTGGATGACAGCTTGAGCGCCCGCCGGGTGTGAGGCGATGGGACTGGCAAGGGTGGTCAAGCGGTTTTTTGACATTGTGGGGGCGGCCGCTTTATTGATTCTTTTTTCGCCTTTGTTGGCATTGGTGATAATCGTGGTGCGTCGCGACTCGCCGGGACCGGCAATTTTTCGTCAAACGCGAATTGGCCTCCATGGGGCGCCCTTTCAACTCTTTAAAATTCGCACCATGCGATTAGGGGCCGAGTCCGCGTGGGCAGCCCCGGACCCCCATAATTTTTCCCGCTATGTCTTTCAAGTCCCGCACGATGCCCGAATCACGAAGCTTGGTGGATTCTTGCGGGCGACATCCATTGACGAGTTGCCTCAGTTGGTGAATGTTCTTAAAGGCGAGATGTCCTTAGTTGGTCCACGGCCGGAGATTCCAGGGATGGTGGCCCTTTACACGCCCGAGATGCATCGCCGTCATGACATGCGGCCAGGAATGACGGGATTGGCTCAGATTTCCGGGCGGGGCGCACTAACTACGGGCGAAATATTGTCTTATGACCTCCAGTATTGCCAGTCATGGACCCTTAAGTTAGATTTCTGGATTTTATGGCGAACAATGTGCCAGATATTTAGGGGACAATAGAGGATTTAACCCGTTAGCGCCGCCAGGATTCCAGGCTTCGACCGATGAGACGTTCCGTCACGGCGATGTCATCGCCATATCGTTCGTTGAGTTGATCGCGGGTGTTCTGAGACAATTGCGGCGGTTCCTGGGTAAGAAGTCGACGAAAGCCTTTTCGAGCGGAACGCGGAAGAAGACGTCTTCCCAACTCCCGAAGCGGATTCCGGTTTTTCAAAATCCAACTCGCAAAAAGATTTTTACTCACCCCGGATTGATTGACATGGTCAAGGTTCTTCACCTGCCATTTCTCGTCTACGCCGAGAAAGCGAAAGACGCCCTGAAAAAGCTGATCGGGAGTTTCGATGTCTTCATGCAAAAGAATTAACAGTCTCTCCCGCCCAAAGATTTCTATATAATTTTGCAGGTGTTTTCCGTAGTACCCGGTTTCGAGATACCGCCACTGAATATTCCACCCCTTTCTCTGCCGGTTGGGTTCATCGGCGATGGCCTCTTCAAAGCTCGCGCACGGCTCTACATTTAACATGCGATGATATAAGTAATGGGAATAGGCGCGATTGATGGGATTTCGCAAGACGGCGACGAGATGCGGCGACCCGCCAATCCGGGTTTTAATGCGCGAGGCGGCGTAACCATCGGCCAAATAAGCGGTCGAGGCTTCCCCGCGGATGGGGTACTCGTCAGTCCCGGCAAATAAGTTCTGGTAGTCCTCCCAGGTCAGGTTGTTGGGACGGGTATTTTGTGGGGTGATCCATTTTGGTTCGCGTTCGTCATAGGAAAAAAAGCTTGGTTCTTTAACGGCACTCATAAAAATTTGAGGGTGCTGCGCAAGTGCTCGGTATAAAAAGGTGGTGGCGGAGCGGGGCGTTCCCAGGATAAATAAATTAGGCTTGCTCACAACCACATCCTCCTCCTTGGGGATAAGGAACGTGAAGAATTGTAACATATTTTGATTTCTCGCCGCGCTAATCCTATTATCTTAAGTGCTCTTCCACGGTAGTTCCAAAAAATGCAATTCTGGGGAGTGTTTGAGGTGGCTAATAAAGGGTACAAAGGACTTGTGGTGAATGGCGTGATCGCGCGATGGTACGCCAACATTACCGGACACGACTTGTTGGAATATCAAGCGTTGGCGCGCGCGATTAAAGAAAATCTTACGGGACCACAGACCATCTTGGAGGTGGCTTCGGGGCCGGGATATCTATCCTTGGAATTAGCCAAAGAGCCTCAATTTGATGTGGTGGGGCTGGATGTCAGCAACTCCTTTACAGAGATTGCTCGCCACAAGGCTCTAGAACGGCATGTATCGGCTAACTTTGTTCGGGGCGATGCCGCCGCCATGCCATTTGATGATGGCATGTTTGACTTTGTTGTGTGTCGTGCCGCGTTTAAGAATTTTTCTGATCCGGTGCAGTGTTTAAATGAGATGCATCGGGTTTTGCGGGCTGGTGGCGCCGCTCTCATCGTGGATTTGCGGAAGGGTGTTACGGGCTCAGCGGTTGACGCGTATGTAAAAAAGATGGGTTTGCCCATGGTTAACGCTTTATTTGTGGCGGCGGGACTCAAGCGGTTCCGTAGGTGGGCTTATTCTGTTGACCAGATGGAACACGTGGCTAAAAAGAGTCGCTTTTCCACCTACCACGTCGACACTACGCCCATGGATTTCCGCCTTTCGTTGCGCAAATAGTCCAGCCTATCACGGCGGCCGTGGTTAATGCGCGCGAAGCCGGGTTAGACCGGGGAAAAAATTACCGTAGACCTATTTAACTTTCTAAGTCCAAGAATCCCCGGAAAGGTCCGCGTACGGTATTTATCTAACTTTTGCTGCGTTTTTAGTCCGCAAGCCTACCAGATGGGCCCGCGGTGACAGTGGACCGTAATTGCACCATTCTGCCAACTAACCCAGGCAATGGTCCGGCGCTCATGACGGATTGATACGGTAATGGTTTCCCGGCTTATGGCGCGCGTTTCAATCGAGCAATCTCAACGACGCTGGGCCCCTGTGTTCGCTCCTTGCGCTCGGCATTGGGTGTGTTTTACGGGATCGGGGCTCTGGTGAGAGTTGCCATTGGTCTCATGATCGCCAGCAATAAGAACTTTGTAACTGAACCGGTATAGTGCTTTTGGGTCGGGCAGAATGATGTCTAAACCAGGCCCGAGGTGCCGAGCACGTCGTCGATATTACCCTGTCCCCGTCAGCATCACCGGTCATACGTGCCACCATCTGCTCTGGCGTGGGGGGTGGCGGCCGGGACGGGCGGCTAATTTATGGCTTATTTAGAAATCTCAAATAGAAGGCGATGAACACCAATACTATGCCGATGTTTACCATGAGCCGTTGCCACAAGTGATGCCTAAAGAATAGCAAATCAACACTAACGATAGCGGCTATCATCACTATCAGGTAAAGTACGCTCCACGTGTTCTTACCCATTTTAATCACCCACTCCAGTATATCAACAGCTCGTGTCGACTTACTCACGAAATCTCCCAAAGGGGCTTTTAAATTCCAGCAGTCGGGGAGAGTGTGTACCGGTCCTGTGCTGAAGATTGGCATTTCAGTCCGTTTTCAGCTTTAAGGATTACAATCAACGAGCAGGAGGAATCATCGTGGGTTTATTGAAGGTTTTGTCTTCCTTGAGCGGTAATCCGAAACATTTGGGGGCAGTGGCACATACGACTGTTCGAGCGCTTTTCGGCATGCCCGGGGTATTTCTGGTCGCGGTCACGGCGATCTTCACCCTTTCATCCCTTTTTCCCCGTCCGGTGCCCGTCGTACTGATTGGAGGGTCGGCGGTAGCGGGCTGGCACGACTCCAGCCATCAAGGCTACGTTGTTCGTGCCATCCGCCGCTATAGCAAATCCACCGGTGTTCATTTCGCGGTTGCTAATCACGCCATCCCCGGCGCGCGAGTGATAAATCCTACTGTCGCGAGCAATTTTGACCGATGGATGATGAATACTCGCGGCGGGGTGGTGGTGATCGCCTGGGGGCTCAATGATATTCGCCTCCATACGCCCCTCCCAGTCATTTTGCAAATCATACGGCAGGAAATTACCGATGCTCTTAACACCGGACATAGGGTATGGATAATAAGCCCTCCCGCAACCACGCCCTCCACCACGTTTGACCATACCGCGGCGAAAAATCTCTGGAACCACATTGCTGCGCTTGGCCTAAGTTTCCATAGCCGGGCGGTGCGGCTGGCCAACGTGATGGGCCCAATGGAATCGCTTGTCCACAAGCGTCATCAGCCGATTAACCACTACATGCAAGGCGAATGGGACCCGAATACCCGCGGTCACAAACTGGCGGCGCGGATTCTTGTTAGGGAACTGGAAAAACGGAGACGCGGAAAGGTATAGCTGTTCTGGGAGTTTCCTACTAATGGTCCTGGTGGGTAAAGTAGGAGATCCGCCGCTACGCGGAGACTCTCTTCATCGCTATCTTATCCGCCATCAATGGTCCTACGGCGCCCATTTTAGAGTCATTGCCTCGCTTGGCCTTCGCGTCCCGTGCCGTCGCCAACTCGGGAATTTCCGTCATGATTAAGAGCGGCAGCTATGCGGTCTATTGATGCGCGGCGTTTACGGCAATCGGGGTAATAATGGCCCTGGGGTATGCGTTATTACAGCGAAAGCCTAGTGTCTCACGTCGCGATTGACGGAGCCCCTTAAAATTCCTTAAGTTAGGATGGATCGGGGGGAATGGACGTGCTTTCGGTAAGCGTGGTGGTGCCGGTATACAATCAGGCTGATTTGATTGGGCGCACAATTGCGGCGGTGTGTGAAAATGTTTACCGGCCACAGGAAATTATTGTGGTGAATGATGGATCGACTGACAATATACATGAGTCTATAGGGCAGGCCCTGTCATCTCTCGGATCGCCCAATGTTCGGGTTTTGGACGTGCCGCATGGAGGGCCGGGGCTTGCGCGCGATGCGGGGTGGCGCGCCGCTCAGGGTGATGTGGTGGCTTTCACGGACGCGGATGCCATTCCTGATAAAGAGTGGATTGGTGCGGCGATCGCCCGGTTCGCCTCAGAGCGCATTGGCGCGGTGGAAGGCAAGGTTATCGCGGCGGGCGTACCCAAGGCTTTTACCCATCAGGTGAAAAATTTGGGGGGCGGGCGTTTTATGACCGCTAACATGTTTTATCGTCGATCGGTAATCGCGGAGGTCGGGGGATTCAAATCTCGTTACCGTGAGGACTCAGACCTAGCTTTTTCCGTTCTGGAAAAGGGGTACGACATTGTGTTTGAACCAGAGTCCGTCGTTTCGCACCCGCCCCGCGAGGAGCATTGGAATTTTTACTTTAAAAAGGCGAACCGCAAACGTTTTGAGGCCTTGCTGTTCCGCAACCATCCGCGTACGGCGCCTCAATATCTTCCGCGGTTTCAGCCTACCGAGCTCTTGGTGATAGGCGGGGAGTTGCTTTGTATTTTAACGGTTGTTTTGGGGTTGTGGAGCTTGGTGGCGGGGTTGATTCTGTTGCTGCTGGGACTCCCAAAGCGGATAGCAGCGCGGCTTGACGGTCGGGTGTACAGCGGCCGCGATTATTTGGCCATATGGCTCTTGACCCTGGTCTTAGTGCCGGTCGAGGCCTATTATCATTGGACGGGGATTTTAAAGCCCCCAACGCTAAACAAATAATTCGATAACTTGCGAGGGACGATGGATGTCTATGAAGTCGGTTGCCGTGACCATTCCAACTCTAGGGGCCAGCCATTTGCTGGATACGTTGAGCAGCCTTCCGGTTGGATTGCCGCTTTACCTGAGAGATAATCGAGTGGATAATTGGGGAGTTGCCAGGAGTTGGAATTGGGGAATTCGGCAAGCCTTGGCGGATGGGGCCCAATATGTACTGGTTCTCAACGATGATGTGCAGCTCCGTGGCGACGACTTCATTGACCGTCTAGTCAGCGACTTGGACAAAGACGGGGTGATATTGGTGAGCGGGCGCCCGGATCACGTTAATCCCGGACCTTCGGATGCACGCCTGGCGATGAGCGCCTTTTTATGTGATGAACGGCTTTTTCGGGAAATTGGACCATTTGACGAACAATTTTTCCCGGCATATTTTGAAGATGCGGATATGTTGCACCGTATTCAGCGGAGTAGTTGGCGCACCTATCTTGATAGCGAGGCCGTTTTTCATCACTGGGTTAGTTCGACCCGCAACGAAATTTTGGGTGCACGCCGGACCGGGCATAGTTACAAAGTTAATCGTGAACGCTTCTTCAAAAAGTGGGGCTTTTATCCCGACGTTAATAAGAAGAAGTCATAGGAATCAATGTGGGGGTGGGAAGACTGCGCATTTGCGTCGATGCTCTGATGCTGGACCAAGAGGCGACTGGTATCGGGCAATACATCCGCTCCCTTTTTGAGGCTTACTGTGTTCAGTACCCTGATGACAGGGTTTGGGGATTTTTTCAGCCTGGCGTAGAAATCGCTGGTGTGGCGGCCGAGATCGCAGCACGAGGGGTGCAAGGCGGGCGCAGGCTCTGGTACGAACAATGGGGCGTTCCGTCGCGATTGCGTCATGCCGCGTATGACGTGGTTCATTTTCCTGATTATCGGGTGCCATTATGGCGTTCGCCGCCGCGCAGCGTCATGACCGTGCATGATTTGGCCGCCTTTGTTATGCCGCACGTCTTTCCGCGGTCCAAAACCCCGGTAAAACGCTGGCTGATGCGGCAGTCGGTCAAGCGCGCGTCCCGCATCATCGTCCCATCCCAGGCTACACGAAATGACCTGCTTAATATTTTAAACGTGCCATCAGAAAAAGTTCACGTAATACCCCATGGCGTCAAGCGAAGCGCTCAGCCCTTGCCCACGCGGGTTCATGACCGGCCCTATTTTTTAGCGGTCGGTACTATTGAGCCACGAAAAAACTTTGATGGATTGATACGGGCCTACCATCTTTTGCATCAAGATCGGGCAGACGTCCCCGATTTGGTTATTGCGGGAAGACTTGGCTGGATGTATGATTCGACCCTGGCGCTTCCGCAACAACTCGGGGTTGCGGAGAAGGTCAAGTTTCTTCACTATGTTTCTGAAGCGACATTGGCGACCTTATACCGTGATGCGGTTTGTATGGTGTATCCTAGTTTCTATGAAGGGTTTGGACTTCCGGTAGTCGAGGCGATGCTGGCCAATATCCCTGTGGTGACTTCGTCTCAAGGAGCGCTGGCAGAGTTGGGTGGGCAGTTCCTGTGGCGGGCGGATCCGTACGACATTGGTGCCATTGCCACACAAATGGGTATGATTTTAGATGGCGGAATTGACGTAAGAGTTCGGGCGCAATCAGCCCAAGAGTGGGCTTCACGGCTAACCTGGCAGATTGCGGCGCGTCAAACGCGCAAGGTGTATGACGAAGTAGCCCAAGGAGGTTGAACGATGCAGCAGCGACTACGGCGGCCTGCATCCGCGGAATCGAAAGGGTGGCGGCCACTTTTTTTGCCGTTGTTGGTGATTGCGGTCGGGGTAGCCTTGTTTTTCGATTCCGCCTTGCTGGGTGGAGTAGTGATGGCAATTGGCTATATATGGCTGGCTACGCTTTCTCTTCCTCTCGCATTGGCCGTTTATGTGGTTTTGTCTCCTTTTCCGTTAGGAATAATTGTCTATCATCATAAGCTCGACGTATCGGACTTTATGGCTTTGGTAATGGCGTTGCGCTTAGTCGCCCTCTCCCGCAAGAAGGAGGCCGAATCCTTGTGGGGACGGTTTATGGGCAGTCCTTTTTGGCGACCGCTCGCTTTTTTGCTCATTTTGTCCGTTCTTTCCCTTGCCACGGCCTTGTCCCACAGCACCACGGTGATAAAGATTTTGGAATACGTGGAGTTTTTTGTGGTCATTGTGGCGGTGGCGCGCCACGCCAAATTGGACGAGCAGCAGTGGAAGCCTGTTATTGCGGGGCTTTTTGGCATTGCCAGCGTACTGGCGCTTTATGGATTTTACCAATTTCTTTTTCAGGTGGGGCCGGCTTCCCATGTGGTGGACGCGCATCATATACGGGCCGACGCCGTATTTGGACAACCGAACGCGTTTGGGGGCTACGAAGCGCTTGTCTTCCCCTTGGTGCTGGCGTTGCTGGCCTACGGCCCCGCCTGGACCAAGCGCTGGTGGGCTTGGGTGACCACTTTCTTAGTGGCTTTATCCATAATTGATTCCTTTTCCCGTGGCGCCTGGGTGGGTTCGGTTTTTGCCGTGGCCGCCATGGGGGCGGTGGCTTGGGTGGCTCGAGGACGTCAAATGATTCATCGCCGATTTGTGATACCGGGAATTTTAATTCCTGTGGTGGTGTTTCTCTTTATCGATGTGTTGGGTAAAACTAATTTAAGCCATTCGGCGTGGGTGCTGTCCAATTCGACTGGTGGCGAGATATCCTCGACGGTTGGTTCCGTCCTTAACCCTAAAGGTAATTTCGACACCCGCCAACGCCTTCTCATTTGGAAAGCTGCTTTGGCCGCTTTACGGCATCATCCGTTTCTCGGGGTAGGATTAGGCGGCTTTCAGCACTATTTGGTCTTGCATCCGCAGCCAAGGCTTAGGGCTGTGCCCACCGCTCATAATCTTTATTTGGAGTGGGGCGCCGATCTCGGGGTGTTGGGCATTTTGGCGGCTGTATGGCTGGAGTGGTCGTGGCTGAAAAATGCCGTGGGCGGTGTGGTCGCCCGCGCTCGTTCGCTCAGTGCTTTTGAATTTGCGATGGGAATTGGAGCTTTGGGTGCCATCGTTTCCTTTATCGTCCATAACTGGGTGGATGTTCTCATTGATCATGGTGTGGTGGTGCCTTTGCTGTTGGCGCTGGCTGTGGTGTGGGCGCTGCGAAGCCGAAATGACACGCGGAGTGACCGTTAGTGCGTGTTGCGTTAGTTCATGATTGGCTGGTGACAATGGGGGGCGCGGAACGGGTTCTGGAAGAGATTTCCACGCTATTCCCCGATGCACCAATATATACAGGAGTTGTCAACCGTTCCCGGCTATCGCCGTTCTTGCGGCAACGCACCATTATCCCCTCTTTTGTGCAGGCGCTTCCGTACGCGGTTCGTTGGTACAACCGCTATCTGCCGTTTCTCATGTATGGGATGGAACAGTTTGACTTATCCTCTTATGACTTGGTGATATCCTCCTCGTCAGCGGTGGCTAAGGGTGTATTGACGCCTGCTGGCACTTGTCATGTTTCTTATGTGCATTCGCCCATGCGCTACGCCTGGGATTTGTATCATGAGTATCGTGATCGCGAAGCAAAAGGCATCACCCGCCATATCATGGGCCCTGTTTTTCACTATCTGCGCATGTGGGACCGCTTGAGCGCGGATCGGGTGGATGTCATGCTCACCAATTCCACGGCCGTGAAACGGCGTATTCAAAAACATTATCGCCGTGACGCGGAAGTAATTTTTCCTCCGGTGGCGGTGGAGCGGTTTCAGGTGTCCCCGGAACCCGGTTCTTACTATTTGGTGCTATCACGGCTCGTTCCGTATAAGCGGTTTGATTTGGCGGTGGAGGCGGCCAACCGCTTAAAAATTCCGCTAATTGTCGCGGGGGAAGGCCCCGCGCGAGGGTCGCTGGAGAAGATGGCGGGCCCCACGGTGAAGTTTTTGGGGTGGGTTAGTGACGATCAAGCCGCGCGGTTGTTGAGTGAGGCCAAAGCATTAATTTTTCCCGGAGAAGAGGACTTCGGCATTATACCCGTAGAAGCCCAAGCGTCGGGTCGGCCCGTTATCGCCTTTGGACGCGGCGGGGTGTTGGATAGTGTGGTTCATCAAGAGACCGGTTGGCTATTTGAGGAACAGACGGTGGATGCCTTAGTTAAGGCGATTGAGGAAGCACGAGATTATCATTGGGATCCAGCGCGGATTCGGGAAAACGCGGAACGTTTTCGTGGCGATATCTTTCGCGAGCGGTTCCAAGCCGCAATACTCGCGGCCTTAACGAAATTGCGTTAGAATGAGCGCAAAAAAGAGTCAGGGGGTCTATGGCACCTGATGAATATTGCTATCGACATGTCTATTACGGCCGGTTTTCGCACCGGAACTGAAGAATATATTGAAGGATTGGTTTATGGTCTTTGCCAATCAGGCATCGGTGTGGTGGCGGTGGGGCGCCCCCACGGCGAGCTTAGCCCAGGCCGACCCAACTTGGGACTTGAGACGCGCCGCTCTCCGTCGCCCATCGCTAAGTGGTGGTGGGAATATTATGGTGCGCGTCGGACGCCTCCTGGGGTGGAGTTGCTGCATATTCCCTTTATGGCCCACCCTGAAGCGCGACTGGCGGTTCCTTCGGTGGTGACGGTCCACGATTTAATTCCGTACCGCCTTAACGCATACCGCCGCGGCGTTAAAGAACAGAGGTATTTTTCCCATATTGAAAAGGCCTTGCCTTATGCCGATCGATTAGTGTCCATTTCCCAAGCGACTTTTGCTGATATTGAGGAATTTTTCCCTCACCTGGCGGCAAAGACCACCGTCATCCCTAATGGAGTTCATCCCGATTTTTTCCAAGAGCCAACTGGCGAGCGCATTAGTCAGACGGCCCGACGTTATGGGCTTCGCAGACGGCCTCGAGTGCTTTATGTGGGGGGATACGATGAGCGCAAAAACGTGGGAACGCTGTTAAAGGCTATGCGCGAAGTGTTCCGCGTCCATCGCGGTGGCGAGTTGGTTTTGGTGGGTGCCCAAGATAACTTGTTGGTGCGGCGCCAAGTAGCTCAGGGAGGAATTGACGCGCGCGTGGTGGTGACTCCTTTTGTGTCGCGGTCTGACTTGGTGGACTTGTACAATGATGCCGATGTCTTCGTATATCCGTCGCGTTATGAGGGGTTTGGCCTGCCACCGGCACAGGCCCTGGCAGCGGGAGTTCCGGTGGTGGCCAGCGACATTGCGCCAATTCGGGAAGTGGTGGGGAAACATGGCATTTTAGTTGCGTCGGAGTTGGTGGAGGAATGGACGACAGCCATTAACATGGTGTTGGATTCCGATAGTTTGGCGCAAAAACTGGCAGAGTCCGGCCAGGGATACGCGGAGATCTTTTCCTGGCCTCGCATTGCCCAGGAATATATCAACGTATACCGAGAGGCGATAGGGGGACGGTAGGGGATATGCGGGTTTTGGTGACGGGGGGCGCCGGATTTGTGGGCTCCCATGTGGTGGATTGTCTTCTCACCAATGGGGCGGATGTCGTGGTGGTTGACAACCTGTCCCACGGCCTGAAATCCCAGGTCTCGCCTCAAGCCGGGTTTATTCAAGGAGACGTGCTTAAAAGCGGCGAATGGCTGCCGCGGGTAGGTCGGGTGGATGCTCTAATTCATTTAGCCGCCCAAATCAATGTGTCGCGCTCCGAGCAATATCCTCAAGATGACGTGCGCCTAAACGTGTTGGGCACGGTGGAAATGCTGCAGGCCGCCCGCGGGCTGGGCTGCCGGGAATTTCGGTTCGCGTCTTCGGCGGCGGTCTATGGGGATAATCCACGGGTGCCCCTCGACGAGGCGGAGGTTCCTGCCCCCCTTTCGTATTATGGGCTGGATAAGTGGGTGGCGGAAAGTTACGTGCGGCATGAGGATGAGTCAGGCCGACTATCGGGGACCATTTTGCGCCTTGCCAATGTCTATGGACCACGACAGCGAACCCAGGGTGAAGGGGGGGTGGTGGCCATATTTTCCCAAGCATTAACGGCGGGTGAAATTCCCATTATGGATGGAGATGGCCGACAAACTCGCGATTTCATATCCGTTCGCGATGTGGCGCGCGCATTTTGTCATCGTTTGGGTGAGTCGGGGCACGGCGGTCTATATAACATTGGCACCCAAACGGCTACAAGCGTTAGCGAGCTTTGGCGCAGGTTGGCGATAGAAGCGGCAGTCCCGACTGACAAGATAAAGACGGGTCCGCCCCGCGCAGGGGACATTCGCCACAGCCGTCTTAAGATCCAGCGGGCGGAACGGTGGGGATTTCATCCTCAGGTATCCTTGAGGCAGGGACTTCGAGAGACGTTGAGCTGGTTTCGCGATCACGGTTAAATGTTTTTCCGCATGACTAGGCGATGTCCGAATCACGAGGGCGGTCTTTTACACTCACTCCACCAATACTTCCCACGATGAGGCTAATCACGGAAAACGCGATCATGGCGGTTAGCATCGCCGCGATATGTCCGCCGGGGGAATTGGCCCAGGCCAGAAGCTTTAGCCGTACGGCGGTGTGGGCGGGTACATTGATGTCCTGCAGCGTGTCGCGAATAAGGAAGGATCCTAGTCCGGCGATAATGCCGAAAAGAGAGCCCATGGCACCGGTGTAAAGAGCTGGGCGGCGACGCTTGCAGCGTGCCCAACGGCCCGCGAAAAACACCAGGACCAATAAGGATACATACAGCCCAATGGCGATGGCGGTGGAGACAGCATAGTGCCGCAGCCAAACGACATTTAAAAGCGCCAAAACTCCTAGCAGGGCCGAAGCCGGGAAATAGGGTGCACGGAAAAAGCACATGGCCCATCCCTCCTGGTCATCACCCTGATCATGATACGGGCCATGCCACATTGTCAAATAATGAGGAATTCCGTGGTGCGCTTCTTATCCGGTCCGGCTCATTCCTCCCGTTATTGGTATTCGCGTTTTAAATGGTGATTCCGTTCCCAAAGCAGCGAAGGCCTTGTCCGGCGGGGATGCTTTCTTCTGATATCCTTGGAAAGCCGAACGCCGCCTTCCGGTAGTTTATGGAGAATTTAAGTCTAGGGCAGCATCGGGCACATGGTCCTTTCGCCGTCTCACGCACGCGACTGGGCGACAACACCATCCGCACGTGCGCCTCCTCCTATCAATGCAAGAATACTCCGCGAAATATAAACAATTACTTCCAAGAAACATTCTTAACCTGACGAAACAATTGGCCCAGGTTATAATGAAGGATGTGGGGAGGAATGTGCGGATGTTTCGCGGGCGCACCAATCGGTGGGATGAATTAGCGGTATTTGTAGACACCGCCGCGGCCTATGTGGCCTATTTGTTTGTTGTCCATGCTTATTTGGCTTGGTACAATCCCAGGGTTGCCACGGTTCATTTAATTTCCGCATACTTTTCATTTTCCGTTTTTGTTTTGGCTATTTCTTGGCTCGCCTTAAAACTTAATTTCCGTGGCTATTCGCGGCGGTGGAATCAATTGCCCGTGGAAATGGGCATGCTAGCTCTGGCTTGTGTGGAAACTGGAGTGGCAATGGCCTTGGTGATTTTCGTTTTAAAGGCCACATGGTTTTCCCGGGCGATCTTTCTTATTTTCCCGTTGGTTGCATGGGCTTTTCAAACGGTGGTTCACTCGGTGATAAAGTTGTCCATGGGACATTTCCGCTTAAGCGGTCGTGATCAGCGCCGACTGGTCGTGGTGGGCTACCCTAAGCGGGTGGGAATTTTTAGTCAAACGGTGACAAGCGTGCCGGAAGCCGGCATGCAGGTTGTCGATGTGTTGCCCGTTGAATTGGGCTCGGACGGGGCGGCCCATTCGGCAGTGATTCGTTTGAGTCATCTATTCGCCTCAACCGTGGTGGACACCTTGGTGATTGCCATGCCGGTGGCGGAGGAGCTTTTGATGCCGGCGATTCAAATGGCTCGTCAGCAAGGGAAAGAAGTTCGTTTGGTTCTCGATGAGATAGGAGTGCTGGCACACCGATCGCGACTTTATGATTTTTACGGCAATTCCGTGTTGGTCGTTGACTCCTCTTTGGCGCACCAAACCTCCCGCTCGTTAATCAAAAGAACTTTGGACATTATTGTCGCCTTCATCGCGATTATTGTGACTTCGCCAGTGATGGTGGCGGCGGCCATTGCTTTGAAGCTCGATGATTCCCAGGGTTCGGTATTGTTTGTGCAGCATCGGGTTGGTCTCAATGGGCGTCAGTTTCCTTGTCTTAAATTCCGGACAATGGTTCCGAATGCCGAACAGTTGCGGGCTCAGATTGCCCATCTGAATGTGATGTCGGGTCCGGTGTTTAAAATTCCTGATGACCCGCGCGTCACCAGGGTGGGAAAGTGGCTGCGCAAGTCGAGTATTGACGAGTTGCCGCAGTTGTTTAACGTTTTGGTGGGGCACATGAGTATGGTGGGGCCGCGGCCGGCATTGCCTAGTGAAGTGAAATTGTATGGCCCTGACTACCGCAAACGTCTTTCAGTTCGTCCGGGAATCACCTGCTTATGGCAAATTTCCGGTCGCAGCGAGATCGATTTTCAAGACTGGATGCGGTTGGATATGGAATATATTGATAGCTGGTCTTTGGCGCTGGATTTAAAAATTATGGCGAAGACAATTCCCGCCGTATTGCAACAGAAAGGCGCCCATTAAGGGGGATTGGAATTGCCGCGAATCGATTTGTTGCATCATCTGGGCGATGCCCCAGAGGGCCCTTGGGCCATTTTTTCTTTACCGGGGGGCGATGGAACCGATATGATTTCTGTTGTCGCGCCTCGCTCGCTATGGCACATGTTAACCCAGTCTCATCCGTTTGAAAGTGAAATCTCGTTGTTTGAGCGGGTAGGCCGGGCTGTTATTGAACGCGCCCTTCGCCAGGGCATCAGTACTGGCCCGTTGTTTGTGGAAAGCCAGGATGCCGGAAATTTGCTGCCGCAGGCGTCGCTGCCCTGGTTTAAAGCCTTGCGTGTGTGTGGAGTGTGTGGAGAGGAAGTCCCCCCCGGGGAGGTGTCGGAAGGGCTCTCCAATGCCTTGCCGCCCGATTCGCGGGGGCGCATCAGCTTAAAAGTACTATGCCCCAAATGTCTGGTTCAAACCCCTCATCAATTAACCCTCTGGGGAATTCCGGAAAAATAGTAGAATAAGTTAGGCATTACCATAAGATGGAGCATCTCACATCCAAAGGCGGTGATGATATGCGGCTATCAGGTCATTTGCTACCATCCATCCAAACTCAAGGCTGGACCCCGGCTCTTATTGGCGTGAATCACATAGAACTGGCCGTGGTACTGCGATTGCACAATGAGGAGCAAACTTTTGCTGAATCGCGTCGGCGCGGTCGCCCCTGGCAGGCAGAGGAGTTGGCTGTCGCATGTGGGATTGCGGAACCTGACCGCAAGAAACTTGTGGACTGGCTCACCTCAAAAGGATTGGCGCTGATGCGCCAAAGTCCCTTTGTTCTTTGGCTTGAAGGGACGTTTGAAGAAGCGGCCGCGACACTGGGAATCGGCTTTGACTTTCGTTCTCATGGGAAAATAAGGCTTTTTCGGCTCAATCGGGAGCCTATGGTGCCGGATTGGGCAGCCGCAGGCATTTCTGGGATCGTGGGCCTGGAAAACGTCGTGCGCCATCGATCAAAATGGCGTGAGCCGCGCCGAACAGATTTTCTTGCTAATCAGGGCCAAGGCTTTTTCCCGGGTGATTTGGAAAAGGCTTATCAGTTTCCCTGGCAATTTGATGGCCATGGTCAAACCCTAGGCCTGCTGGAGTTTTCCAGTGGCTATAGTGTTGAGGACGCGCAGAATTTTTGGAAGGCCATGAATGTGCCCATTCCCTCGCTGCAGTGGGTATCCGTTGACAATATACCGAATGATGGTGGAGTGAATCCCAACGACCTGGAAGCGACTCTAGACGTTGAATGGGCAGGCGCGATGGCGCCCGGTGCTCGGCTGGTGGTCTACGGCGCTGGTGCCGGGACGAGTGACCAATCATTTGGCATGTCTATGTTGAAAGCCTTAGATTACGCTTACCATGATCAGGGGCATCACCCTCAGGTGTTGTCCATTAGCTACGGAGACGCCGAAACCCGCTTTCCCGCCGCCGAACTTATGGCATGGGACACCCTCATGGCGGAAGGGGGGCTGTTGGGAGTCACCACCTATATCGCCTCCGGGGATGAAGGCGCTTACGGTGTTGATGGCGTCGGTCCGCGCATTTGTCATGTGGATGCTCCCGCATGCTGTCCCCATGCGGTATCGGTGGGCGGGACCCGCCTAATCTTGAATTCTAACGGCAGCATTAAATCAGAGACAGGTTGGACGGATACCAACAATAACGGGGCGTCCGGGGGTGGAATTAGTCAGGTGTTCAAACTGCCATCCTATCAGTCCGCCATTTCCTTACCCCTTAAAGCCGATGAAAAAGAAGGGCGCGCTGTCCCTGACGTGTCGGCCAATGCCGATCCTGACACCGGCTATGCCGTATATTTCCAGGGGGCTATGACGGTGGTGGGAGGCACTTCCGCCGCTACCCCATTGTGGGCAGCCTTGGGGGCTCGATTGAATCAGGCTCGAGCGCAAAACAAAAAAGGCGCGATAGGGTTTTTGAACGGGGATCTGTATAATTTGGGCGGCGGCGTGATGCGTGATATTACCGAAGGAAACAACAATTATGCTGGCGTGGTCGGATATCGATGCACGCCGGGGTGGGACGCCGTTACCGGATGGGGAAGTCCAGTGGCTTCGGCGCTCATTAAGGCATTAACGTAACCGGGAGAGGAATTCTCTCCCGGTCTATTCGTTGTTTGCTTTGTCCCAATGCGTGTTGAGCCATGTTTCATAGAGCGTTTTTTGCTCGGGCGTGGCTTCGGGTTGAGCGATAATCCGGACCACATCCGGGGGGGCGGCCGTCAGAGGAACGGTGACGGTGAGGAGTTGACCCTGTCGGAAAAGAGAGACCTCCACCGTGTCGCCGATGGAGAAATCTTGGGAGATGCGGTCTTTGAGCTGTTCTAGGGTGCTGACTTGGAATCCGTTTAGGGCCAGCAAATGGTCGCTTGGATTCAGTAGAGCGACCGCAGGTCCATCCGTGTAGGCGTGTTGCACCACTAAATCGCCATTGTCACGTGTTTTGGCGTCGATTCCCAGCCAAGCTACCGGTTCGGTTTGGTCCAAATTCTCGGGCGCGTGCTCCTCGTCCGTATCCGGGTTCTTATATTGGCGGATTATTGAAAGACCCGCATACCCTAAAAACTGCTCAAAGGGGATGGGGTCTGTTCCTTCGATATAGCGTTGGAAAAACTCTTGCAACGATGACCCGGCCACTTCTTCCGCCGTTTCCTGGTAGACCGATTCCGGAAAGCCGATCCCATGCGCGGCGTAACGATCGTAGAGGCGGCGCAGCACTTCGTCTAATCCGAATTGGTTATGGGTGCGCTGTCGAATCTCCAAATCCAGACACATTCCCACCAAGTCGCCTTTTAGGTAATAGGAGATGGTGCGGTTGGGAGAATCGGCGTCCGGTTTATAGAGCTTAATCCAGGTGTCAAAACTGGATTCCGCCAGACTTTGCACGAGCCGGCCAGGCTTTTTCTCATAAGCTTTAATATTGTCGGCCAGATTATCCAGATATTCTTTCGGGGTAAAGAGATTGGCGTGGCGGAGCGTCAAGGTGGCAAAGTAGTCGGTAAACCCCTCCATGGCCCATAATAAGTGCGTGTAAACTTCTTGATTATAGTCAAAAGGACCGAGCATATCGGGGTGGATGCGCTTCACATTCCATAGGTGAAAAAATTCGTGGGAGATAAGTTGCAAAACCCGGCGGTACTTTTTTCGGGATTTGTATGAGAAGCGCCGGGTGCCGCAGGTGGTGGAATTTAAGTGCTCCAATCCGCCGGTGGATCGGTTCGAGAGATGGAGAATAAATGTGTAATGTTGATAGGGCAAAGTCCGAAAAATATCTCGTTGAGCTTCCACAATGGCTTGAATATCAGCTTTTAGTACGTGCCTGTCTTCGTTGCCGTGTCCCCACACCGCGATTTGGTGGGGTTTCCCGTCGACAAAAAAGGACTCGATCGGGTGCGTCCCAATTTCTGCGGGCGAGTCAATAAGAATGTCGTAATTGTTTGCTTGAAAGCGATACGGGTCATCATCGCGGCGGTCCAGTCCAGTGGAGACTTCCCAACCAGGTGGAGCGTCAATAGTGACGCTAATAGGCTGCTCTTTATACTGGTCGACTAAAAAGAAGAGCTGCGCGCCATTGAAATATGCGTGCGATTGGTCAAGGTGACTCGTGGATACACCCAGTTCCAGGGCCCAGACTTTATAGCGGATGACGACTGAGCCAATGTCATGAGTGTCAAATCCCCACTGATTTTTCTTGAGATGGTATGTTTCCAAGGGATGGCCATCAGCCTCTATGGTGAGGTCAAAAACGTGTCGGGCAAAGTCGGCGATTTCATAGGATCCGGGAGTCCAGGACGGAAGCGTTAGGGTATGGCGGGCGGCGGGAAGATTGCCAATCTCCAACGCAACGCGGTACACGTGTTCTCCTGGCTCACGACAATCCACGATATAATGTAGGACGGGTTCGGCCATGACAGTCCTCCTAGTGGTATTTGTTCCCGGTGCCACCATGCCGCCAGGCGCGAAACGGTCATGATGAGGCATATTCGCCTTTACCAAGATTACTTTATCGCACTCTTTGGGCCATGGGGCAAGTGGCTGAGAGCGGTTCCATCCACTCATGGCAGGACTAATTAAAAGGTCGGGGAACTCCCCCCGTTTATCCGATAGGGCCGCCCCTTATTCACGAAAGCTGGCGTAATTATTTGATGGCCGCGATGAGACCCTGATTTCCATGCACATGCAGGGTCGCCACATCAAATCAGCACTCCTGCAACCACGCCATTCGGACCCGACTCCGGAACGGCACGAATGGCCATAGCCTTACGGCGTGGGCATACCGTTGCGATTCCGTGCGTTCTATTGCCTGTCGCCGCTTTTGGAACTTATCGGGGTATTAACCGCTTCAGTCAACGCCGTGCCGATGCGGCGTGCTGCTTCCTTTAACCGAGATTCCGATTCCGTAAGCGCTATTCGCACATATCCTTCTCCGCTGGGGCCAAATCCGGTGCCGGGGGCCACCAACACCCCCGTGTTTTCAAGAAGTTGCCGGGTCCATTCTACTGCTGTAAGAACTTGGGGCAGGGGGCACCACAAAAAAATGGATCCCTGGCTTCTTGGCACTGGCCATTGCGCGGTCGCGGCCGCATCAATAAAGGCGTCTTGTCGCCGTTGATATTGTTCGCGAGCGTTGTCCGCAACGTCGTCAGGACCGCCAAGAGCAGTGATGGCCGCTTCCTGGATGGCCCCCCATTGGCTGCAATGGAGATGGTCTTGCAAGAGTTCCAGACCGCTGATGACTTCCGGGTTGCCGGCCGCGAATCCCAGGCGCCAGCCCGCCATATTATATGACTTGGACAGGGTGGTGAACTCGATTCCCGCGTCAATGCCTCCGGGGCGGCTCAGCAAGCTGGTGGCTTTTATCCCGTCATAGGTAATATCTCCATAGGCTAGGTCATGGGCCAAGATGGTGCCGCGCTCCAGGGCCTGCGCTATTATGGCGTCGTAGAATGAGGGCGGTGCGACTTTTCCGGTAGGGTTATTGGGGTAGTTGATAAAGGCTAGCCGGACCCGGTCTGGCCAGTCGTGCAGGCTCGGCAAAAAGCTATTCTCGGCCAAGAGAGGCCAGGGAATGAGTTCTCCACCCGCCAGCGCGATGCCCGATAAATAGTCTGGGTATCCAGGGTCTGGAGCCAGCACCCTATCTCCGTGGTTGACCAGCACTAGTGAAATTTCCTCGAGCCCAATTTTGCTGCCGATTAAAATGGCTACATGCCGCGAGGGGTCTAGTTGCACCCGGTGGCGGCGCCAATACCATTCGGCCACGGCCTCCTTCAGCGTTGCCAGTCCGCGGAAGGGGATATAGCGGTGGTATGTGGGATTGCCCGCCGCCTTTCGCAGGGATTCTACAATATGGCCGGGGGTCGGTTGGTCAGGATTGCCCTGGCCCAGATTAATAATGTCAATGCCTTGGCGCCTCTTTTCTTCCGCTTGGCGGACCAATTCGGCAAAAAATTGGGCCGGCAGCCGTTCCATGCGATTAGCGAGTTTCACCGGAAGGATCCTCCTTGTAGATGGCGACCCAGCCATCTTTGGTTTGAAATAACCGGATCGCTTTAACATTGCGTGTTTCGGTGAGGGTAAAATAATGCTCGGTGCCGGCAGGAACGAAGATTAAATCGCCAGGCGTTACCGTCACGCTAAAAGTGTCGTCCCCGCGGGTGAGGGTGAAAATGCCTTCCCCGTCCACAATGAACCGGACTTCGTCTTCGGCATGTTGATGAACGCGCTCAAAGTTGCCCAGCAGTTCCCGCAGATTTGGGGTGCTCTCCTCGTTAAGGACGACCAAGTCGTGGGAAATAAAGTGATGCTGTTTTGAGAGGCGTTCAATCTCGTCGCTGAATGCTTCCAGCAAATCTTTTTGCTCAGCTTCGGTGAGCACGCTTTTTTGGCGAAGTTCCGCCGCCGCCCTCTCAACCGGCAAAAATTCATAATGAATGTCGTGGGATAACAGGTAAGGAAGGATTTCCTCGGCGGGAAGCTCCTGCTGGCGGGAATGATCAGAAACTTTTGGCACGATGCACGCTCCTTTTGAATTGTCTCGCCTAAGCGAGGTATTTCGTGGTATTAGGATTAGGGGAGTTTTGCGATAAGGCGCCCGTTAATCGCGCCAGACACAGCCATTCAAAGAGAAATTCCAACGCCTCTAGATGCCGGAGCGCGTCGTCGGCGGTTTTGCCAAACGCGTAGACGCCGTGGCGCTCGAGAAGAATGGCTGGCACCAAGGGGTTAATCACCCGCGAAATAATGTCCGCCACGCGGTTAATATCGCGGTGGTTGGGGACCACCGGTATGGCGACCAGGGCATCTTCATCCCAATGCCCGAGAGCCTTCAGCATTTCATGGCCCTGGAAAATTAGTTCGTGGTTATTGGCATACTGAGTGGCCACATTGTTGTAGACGCTGTGGACGTGGAACACGGCGCCAGCATCGGTGGTTTGATAGATGGTACGATGAATGGCTGTTTCAAAAGAAGGCTTGCCTTCCCCGGATATTACCGCACCCTCGGGATTAAGGCTGATAACATCAGCAGGTGCTAGCCGCTCTTTATTGACACCGCTTTTGGTGATATAAATAATTCCCGTCCCTGGTTCTCGCAGGGAAAGATTCCCCGAGGTAGCCCGCAGCCATCCCCGCGGTGTGATCTCGCGGCTGATTTCCAACAGTGTGAGGGCGGCCTTGGCATGGTTGTCATTCACCGTCCAGCGCCTCCTCCGTCGAGAATAGGTCGCCGAGAATATCGTAAAATGTGTCAAATGCGGTATATCGCAGCCCCTCGTTATTTAAAATTTGGGCTAAGGTGCCGCGGGCGTAGATGCGGTCGGCATTTTTGGCACCGTTAATATCCGTAATTCCGTCGCCAATATAAACCACGGGTGCTTGATGTCGCTCTCGCAAGAGCGAAACCACCGCATGCTTGCAAAGACCGCACCCCCCAGGACAGGGATCGGTGCAGGGATATTGCCACTCAATGGTGATGTGCGGTTGGTCAAACCGCGCCTTGTTGCTTATGCAGTGAGTCGTCGTCTCTTCGGCTGTGTAGTTAATTACGGCCTCCAGCATGAAATCCAGCCCGTTTGATACGATATAAAACGGGATTTTTGCGGTGGTCAAAGCGGCGCGGAATGGTTGGTATCCGGAGCGGAAGCGGGCCAAATGCCGCAGCTCTTCTTCATATAGCGGCCGATCTTGGCTGCGAAGACGCGAAAAAAGCACGTTTAATCCCGTCTTTAGGTCTAATTCGCGCCGGTTAATTCTGTTCACGACATCCCGGTTTTCTTCCGCGACGCGAGTGGTTAGTGCTTCGACTAAGTCTTGTGTGGTGATAGTGCCGTCAAAATCAGAAATGACAATGAAGGGAGGCTTCATAATTCGCGCACCTCCTCAAAGCGGGAGGCCGCATCGGCTAAAATGCGGGCGCCGTGACGCGCGCCTTGGGGATGGCCGTGGATGGCTCCGCCGGCATTAATGACAATGTCTGGTCCGAAGTCGCGAAAGAGTTGCGGCAAGATTCCGGCGTGAATTCCCGCTGATGGGCCCGGTAGCGCCGAGCGCAGGCGGGAGGGTTCGCGAAGGGCGTTCGCCACTTCCAGCGATTGCTCTTGGGGCATGGCCACCGAACCATAGGGCGAGGGGTATAGCACAATGTCGGCCCCTGCTAGCCGCGGTAGTTGGCCCAGAAGAATGCGGGGGTGCACCCCGTGCGTGCCGCTATTTATTTGGCCCCCGACAAAGGCGGGATGAAGGATGATGGGGACGGTGATTCCTTGGCGGCGAAGGTCTACCAATACATCTAATCCCGTGGTGTAGGCCGCGATGAGAAACCCGTTGGCTCCTGCCTCCAGCGCTTTGTCGGCATGCTCCAGCATTTGCCGCGGGGTACCGGATAGCGTGGGAAAGTAGAGGCCTTTCTGGCCGGTTTGAGCTTCACGAAGTTGGCATGCCTCATGCGCGGCACGAATGCGCGCCAAGAGAGGGGCATCTTCGTCCGCCATAAAAATTTCGTCGTCCTTCACCAAATCGACGCCGCCCAATAGCTGCTCATACAGGGCATCTTCAAATTCGGCCAGGGTTCGGCCGTTTTCACTTTTGAATATGGACATGACTAAGGGACGCTGACCCGCATGCAGCATAAGGCGCATCCCTTTAATGCCGTGGGGAGGTCCGGGAAATAGACGGGTAAAGCTTTCCGGCAGGGTTAGCCCGTGGAGTTGTATGGCTCCATCGAGGGAGAGCTTTCCAAATATCACCGTGAGCAGGGAACTAATGGAGTCGCGAACCGTTTCCAGCGGATAGAGAATGTCAAAAAGCCCAACGTCACCGTCGCGCCTAATTTCGCCGACCTCCCCAAGGTAGCGGCGTAAATGAGGTTTTCGACTATCCGGTAAATCTGTCCACGATCCCACGGTCATACCAATGGCGATGGCTTGGGCGCGTTCTGTGATGTGTTCAGTCCAGGGAATGCGATATCGCGCGGTGATGTATTCCATATAAAAAGCCCCTTCCAAACGGATGAAAGAGGGCGGATCCGCGCTCTCTCATCTCTCGGCTGCGCCGTCGGAGTTGGCACCGCATCCTCCCGGGGGAGGCCGGTTGCCCAGGTTTCATCGGGCCGATCCCTCTACCTGTCTCGATAAGAGAAGAAACCTATTTAATTGATGAATACATTACTGGTGATTCATAAATCTGTCAACGCGGCCATCAATTTACGGCTAAGGTGATAGTTCTCCAACGGGTATAGTATGGCACGCTAACCGGCGAACTCGTCCGCCTAGCCTCCCGCCGTAATGCATCCCCTTCATGACGCATCTCTCTCTTGACGGTTGGCTGCTATATGGGCCACTGCACCGATATCGCTCGGAATTGAACCATCCCTAACCATAAAAGATATCGAGGAGATTGGACTCAGGACGCATTGAGACCTATTATGTATAAAGTATACTTGTGGTATACTTTATGTATACAATTAACTATGAACGGCGGGTACGGAGCCGTGCCATATATATGATAACAGTATACTTTTTTGGGAAATCCAAACCCACCTTTATTTTCAGCAGGAGAGGATGAGCACAGCATGAACCACCCATCTGACTTCGGTACATTCGGGCGCTTCACCGAAACTCCAGTCGATCATATGCCCCCTGACATGAAAGCCGCGTACGATTTTACCCGTGGTCTCCGCGGACTTGTTCCCGGTCCACACAAGATCTGGCTGGCCAATCCCCGCTTATCGCGAACGATTGTACCAACCGGCGCTTACTTCCAAAAGGAATCAACACTCACGAAAGCGGAGATCGAAATCGTCACTAATCTGATCAATGGTCACTGGCGAACGGCCTACGCCAACTACGAACACGAGATCATTGGAGAGAAATTTGGCCATCTCGATCCACTGAAGGTACAAGCGATGATCGCTGGATTGCCGACCTCGTTTGACGATCCACGCCAGCAGGTCATCTATGAGCTGACATCGACTCTGGTCGCAAGCCGAGTGGTGCCTCTGGGGATGTATCGGCGGGCCAAAGCGCTGTTGGGTGAAGCCGGGATCGTCGACGTGACCGTGCTGCTGGGTTGGTTTACCGCGGTATCGCTGACTCTGGCAGCCTTCGACGTACCCGCGAATGCTGTTGGCTTGGAACCATTGCCGGAAAACTGGTCCGACACAGACTCCTCCACCTGGCAGCGGTCCCACCCAGAGGAGGAGAATGATGTCTGATAGTCGCGAGAAGCTCGGTGGTCGACTGCCGCTCGCTAAGTACTCAGCGCTGACGGCAGCACAAAAGCAACTCTTTGATCAGTTGATTGACACGTGGGTTCCGTGGGCCGAGTCATCAGGCTTTCAAGCGCGAAGTGATGACGGGAGGCTAATCGGTCCATTCAACCCTGCGCTGCTGCATCCAGAGATTAGCGGCAGCTTTCTACAACTACAGTCCGCGGAGCACCTGTCCACGTCACTGCCCGAGCGCGTCCGACAGGTCGTCATCCTCACTGTCGGGGCCGTGTGGCGGGCGGAATACGAGCTCTACGCGCACTCAGCCGTCGCCCGCAAGGCTGGCCTGCCGGATGGCTCGATCCAGGCGCTCGCCAACGGCAGCCTTCCCGACGATCTGAGCGATCAGGAGAAGGTGGCTCATAACGTCGCGCGGCAGCTTTTAGTGGAGCATCAACTGGACGAAGAGCTCTACCGAAAAGCTGAGCGGCTGTTCGGATCGTCAGGAGTATTGGACGTTGTGCTCCTTACTGGCATTTATTGCACGGTCTGTGCCTTGCTGAATGCGTTTGACATCCCGGCTCCGCACCACTAGCCAGGCCGCCGAACCGTTGTTGCGATTCCGCTCGTACCTTTTGTATTCACAAGCACTCACATACCTGAAAGAGGGGAAAGAAGCCATGTCATCGCAACGTTCGACTAAATTGACACCTGTCGCATTTTTTCCAAAGGGCTCGTTCGTAGAAAACCTCGTGGTTCGCCGCGACGGTTCGATACTTGTCACGATTCTCAGCAGCAAAGAGCTTTGGTATGTCCCCGCGCCGCAGGACAATCTCCCCGTTGAGCCGATACCTATGTACAAGTTTCCCTACAGGACGATGGGAATCGTGGAGACTGAGCCCGACATTTTCTATCTCTGTACGTCGGAGATATATACCACCCATGAGTCTACGCTTGAGCGGCTTGACCTTCGCGGCTGGAAACCCGGCGACGAGATACACCCTAAGCGCGTCCTGGAATTCGGTGAGCCGGTGGGGGCGCTGAACGGTGCTTGCCTGGTGGCGCCGGGTGTGATTCTAATCGCTGACGCCAGGGCGGGCTTGATCTGGCGTGTCGACCTTACTGAGGACGGCATGACCGGAACCGCTCGGGTGTGGCTTCAGCACGAAAGTATGGCCATAGATCCGAACAACGCACTAATTCCACCGCAGCCTGGGATCAATGGAGTACGCTACGACTCCACGACAGGGTTCCTCTACTACACCTCGACCCAGCGTCAGTTGTTCATGCGTGTACGGGTCGATTCAGACACTCAGAACCCGGTCGGATCTCCCGAATTTGTTGCCGGAGGAACGATGGCCGATGACTTTCTCATTGACGAGAAGGCCGGAGTGGCATATGTCACCACCCATCGCGAGAATACTATCGATTGTATCGTGTTGAAAGCCAATGGGGACAACCCTCCTCGAGACATCATCGCCGGAGAACCGTTTGACGAGAAGGTCGTCGGCCCGACAAGCGGGGCATGGCGGCGAGGTCCTGGTGATTACGGACGCGTTGCGTACTTCACCACCGATGGAGGCACAGCGGCCCCGCTACCCGACGGAATCGTCCGCCCGGCCGCGCTCCTGCGGGTTGAATTTTTGCCGGACCTCGAAGCCTAACAAGGTCTTCATCTTTTCCGCTGGAGGTCAGGGTTCATCAGAGTATATAGTATTGCGTAGGCGCATCAATCTACGGAGATGTTTCGACAACATCTCCGTAGCTGCTGAATCGGGGTGGAAGAATTACATGTCAAGAGAATACAACAAGAGAGTAATGAAAATACGGATTGAGCAAGTCGCCTTGGCATTGCTGAAAGAGAAGTCTTATTCACTGGTGTCTATGGATGAAATCGCAAAGCATTCAAACATCACGAAGCGAACGTTGTATCAGTACTTTCCGTCAAAATCCACTCTATTTGTCAGCTTATTTGAGAATTACTTAAAAAGGTTGCACGCGGAGATAGCAAAAGTAATG
>JAJYTS010000012.1 GCA_021792935.1 Bacillota bacterium
CCGTCCGAATAGCGAGTACCCCTGGTTTTGGGAGATCCATACGTGGGTAGAGGGCCAGACGGCGCCGATCGCCGCGATCGACGCCATTCAAGCGGCCCATGACTTGGGGGCGTTTGTGGGGGCGTTGCAACGGGTAAATCTGGACGGCGGACCGTCGGGGCGTGGTATCCCATTGGCGCAACGGGACGCGGACTTCCGCTATTGGTTGGCGCGGTTTGATGGCGATCCCGGGGTTGTTGCGGTGTGGGATCAAGCGTTGGCTGTGTCGCCGTGGAGTGCTTCTCCCGTGTGGCACCATGGAGACCTGGACGTTCGCAACTGGCTGGTGCGTGATGGGCGCATCAGCGGCATCATCGACTGGGGAGAAATGGGGGTCGGTGATCCGGCGTGCGATGTCATGGTCGCCTGGAAGTTGCACTCGACAGCTGCCCGCGACGCGTTTCGCGCGGTGCTCCCCACTGACGACGCGACATGGGCTAGAGCCCGGGGGTGGGTTGTATCGCAGGCTGTGGCGATTCTTGCCTATTACACCCCGGAGAATAATCCATGGCTTTACCATGAGGCGCAAAGCTGGCTTGACTTGGTGCTGTCCGAGGACATGTAGAGTCGCCAATCGCAATGATCCCTCACAAGGCGGCACCGAGCCGTTAGCCATCACGTAATCCCTGGATGGGGTCACACGAGTGGAAGGCTGCCTACAATGACGGAGCGACGTCGGCCGATCCGCCGTGGGTCAGCACGGCGGTTCCATCATGGGCGAATAGGAGCCATGGTAGCGGTTCATGTCCGTTTCGTTTCAAATGCGATGGCCCCCTGAAGGCTAATTCTTTTTGTCATCGGGTTGGCGACCAATATTTCGCGACCACCTGGGGGGAATTTCTTTCGCGTCGTATTTAGGGGGAAACGATGTTTCGTGCAGCGGGAAAGCCATGCCTGGCAAGGGATTCATATTATAAAAAACCCTCGAGCGTCATAATAAGCCTTGCGCCACCACACGTGTATTTTCTCATCCACGGGTATGACCGACGCGTGACCGAGAGGCGACGGCCTTCACTGGAAATCGTACTGTGCTTACTGCTGTTGCGGTCACAAATGAGGGTGCCGCGTCGTCATGTGGGCAACAAACCTAATGAGGTGAACGATGGCGCTTCGGCCAACATGATAACGTTTTTGGCTGTCAACACCGCTTCGTTGACCTTGGTTCCCGCGCCCCAGGGCAGCTCCACCGGATAGCGGACGGATGAGTATGAGGGGGACTACCGCAGCCGGGACTCCCACATAGCTTAACGGTTTGGATAGGACTGCGATCACGGTGTTGAGGGCGCCCGAGGTCTAAAAAACAT
This sequence comes from Bacillota bacterium, assembly GCA_021792935.1. Classification (GTDB taxonomy): domain Bacteria; phylum Bacillota; class Sulfobacillia; order Sulfobacillales; family Sulfobacillaceae; genus Sulfobacillus_B. Next base: position 1,344 of record JAJYTS010000012.1, read on the forward strand.
TCAGGGCAACCAACATTCCCACCAAAAACGGAATCATGCGCACCGCCATTTCAAACCCTTCTTGAGCGCCCTCTACGAACGCGTCATAGATCTGAACTTTGCGCAGCCAGCCGTATAACGGAATGACAGCCACGAGAAATGGTATGGCTCAGACGGAGATGGAATCGATGATGTGATTTGCCATTTATCCCTCTCTATGCCCTCAGAGCGAGTCTCACCTGGTATACTATTCGCGCGCCTGTCGCACCCTGCCGATACAGGCGGGGTCTGTCTTACCATATGTGCGGGGGACGCGCTTAATGAACTGGGGGAGATTTTATGTCGGTTTCATCGCGCTTGCGGGAACTTGGAATTGTGCTGCCTACGCCGCCCCAGGCGGTTGCCGCTTACGTGCCCGCCACTCTATCGGGGTCGTTGTGTTATACCGCGGGACAGCTTCCCTTGAAGGACGGCGTCTTAATGGCGCAAGGACGGTTAGGTGTGGATCTGGATACGGACACCGCCTATCAGGCCGCGCGCCAGTGCGCCCTGAACGCCATCAGCGTGGCGGCTCAGGCGGTAGGGGATGTGGACCGCCTGTCTCGAGTGATCAAAGTAGTCGGGTTTGTGCAAAGCGGCGATCACTATCATGATCAACCTAAAGTCGTCAACGGGGCCTCGGAACTTCTGCAAGAGGTTTTCGGCGACGCCGGGCGGCATGCCAGGTCAGCCGTAGGCACCAATGCCCTCCCTCTTAACGCCGCGGTGGAAGTGGAAGTCATTTTTGAGGTGAAACAGTAAGCCATGCGGGTGCGGGTGCAAAGAATTCTTCAACAAGCGGGATTGGCTTCTCGCCGCCAGGCGGAGGAATGGATCGCCCAGGGCCGCGTGACGGTTAACGGCGAGGCTGTCCGCTTGGGTGCCAGCGCCGATCCGCAAAAAGATGCTCTGTCGTTGGACGGAAGGGCGGTTGAAATATCCCGGGAAAAGCCTATCTACTTGGCATTGTATAAGCCTCGTGGATACACGACTTCCCTGCGCGATCGGCACGCCCAGCATCTTATTACGGAGTTGCTGCCGCAAAAACATGGGCGCTTGTTTCCCGTGGGCCGTTTGGACCGTGACAGCGAAGGGCTGCTTCTTGTCACCAATGATGGAGAGGTGGCCCATATGCTCATGCACCCTTCAGGGGGCGTTCAAAAGGTCTACCAAGTCTGGGTTAAGGGAGTGCCAAGGCGCTCCCATCTTGAACGCATACGGAACGGTATTGTACTGGATGATGGGCTGGCCAAACCTGATCGCGTCGATATTGTCCGGCGCGAAGCCGACCGCACGCTTTTAAGAATGGTTTTGCATGAGGGGCGCAAACGGGAGATTCGCAGAATCTTTGACAGCATCGGGCATCCGGTGGAGCAGTTGGTGAGGATCCGGTACGGCAATATTTCCCTTGAAGGACTCAATCCGGGGAGTTCTCGTCCGTTAAGCAACCGTGAAGTGCGAGAATTGAAGGCGTTAGTAAAGGGTGTGCCAGAAGGGGCGAACAATGAACAGGGAATCACGCGACCAAGATCTCCGGTCCGTCATACACGATATTCAGGAAGTGGGGCAATTTCACGCGGCCGATCGCGGAATTCGGTCCGCGACTCCGGAGGAGGTACTCGCGGGGCTCACCGCTGATGTTTATTTTGTGGGAACCCGCCAAATTTTAAATCATTTAAAGTTGGACCATCTTCCTGTCACCGCAGAGGTTTTCTGTAATCATGAGGGCGTCTTGGCAGGCGTCGATGAAGCGATTGCGCTTTTGCGAGAGCTTCCCGTTTCGGTGGAGGCCTTGCCGGACGGCGCGTTATTGGCGGAAAAAGATGTCGTCATGCGCATTACGGGACGCTATGGAGATTTTGGTCTTTACGAGACAGCCTTGTTGGGCATTTTAGCTTCCTCCTCCGGTTGGGCCACCCGCACTCGGGAAGTGGTGCAGTTGGCCGAGCCGGTTCCGGTCATTTCCTTTGGCGCTCGTCATGTACACCCTGCCGTGGCCTCGGTCATGGATAGGGCGGCGTTGGTGGGAGGAGCAGCCGGGGCCAGCAGCATTTTGGGCGCCAAGCAGGCCGGCCAGGTGCCTTCGGGAACGATGCCGCACGCGCTCCTGTTGATGGTGGGGGATACCGTGGAAGCGGCTTTGGCTTATGACCAAGTGATGCCGGAAGAGACGCCCAGGGTGGTTCTAGTGGACACCTTCAAAGATGAGGCGGAGGAAGCGCTGCGGGTGGCCTCCAAGCTCGGCTCGAAATTGAAAGCCATCCGGCTGGATACCCCGCGCGAACGGGGCGGAGTGACCCCGGCGCTGGTCCGGGAGATAAAGGCGCGGCTGCAGCAGGCAGGGTTTCCCGAGGTGGGAGTCTTCGTGTCTGGCGGGATAACTCCGGACCGCATCGGCTCCTTAAAGGAGGCGGGAGTCACTGGGTTTGGAATTGGCAGTTATATTGCCGGCGCACCGCCCCTCGACATGACGATGGACTTAAAGGTGGTGGACGGCAAACCGGTTGCCAAGCGCGGGCGTATTCCCGGTCTTACCCCATCTCGCCCGTTGACAAGCCGCCTTTCTCAGTTTGTAAAGCCTTAAGCACGGTTTCCCACTGTTGCGTGGTGAATAAATGGCGGACGGGTGCCAGTTCTTCAGGAGACCCCGCATCCCAGGCTAATGCCAAACGATGGGGCAGCCCGGCCGATTCATCCAGCCATTGGATAAGGCGAATCCGGGCTTGCCGCCGCACCCCGGGTTCTTGAGGAAGCGCGGTTTCCAAAAGATTAATGGCTTGGCTCTTTTGGTCGGCCAGGTAGAGTGCGTCGGCCTGCGCGAGGCGGCCCCGCTCGCTATCGTCGAATATGTCCCAAAGGGTTGAGGTAAAACCCGGGCGGATAAGGGTCATATCGCTTAAAAGAGCGCGGTGCCGGTGGACGTTGGGCTGGATGAGTGCATTCCTTTCGCACAGTTGCCGAAGCAGGGCCTCAAGCATAAGTGTTGCGGGTTGCCCCTCCAGTCCTAGAAACAGCGAAGACAGATCAAGTTGTGGCTGCATCCAATGGAGTAGCGCCCACTGGGAAAAGTCCTGGAGGGGCGCCTCTAAGTACGGTGCGAGCCAGCGGTGAAAGTATTCCCGTACAACAGCATCCTGGTTCCAAGACGGATGCATCTCCGCCCAAAGCGCTGTTAGAGAATCGCGATGCAGGCGCGGCGTCTGCTTGGGCTGCCGTTCCAGCAGTTGTCCGATGAGGATTACGCCCTCTGGGGCAAATGGGTTGCGCCATCTCGACGGACCTTCGGGAATAAGGTGCCAATCGAGACCGGCGGCGAAGGGCCACGAGGCCAAGAGCGCGGTGGCCTGCACCGCCAATCGCCAGGGCGCTTCTTGATATAAAGGCCGCGATTGTGATAAGTCCAGCAGCAGCGCCGCTCCATGGGGACAGGGCCGCTCTCGCCTATCACAGTCGCAATACGTGCTCCATACGTTTCCCTTGTCATGGGTCGTCCATACCGTATAGTGGTCGCGATATCCTAAGAGCCGTGCCCCGTATATTGTTTCCCCAATCCGGAGCCGACGCGTCAGCCGGTCTTGGGTCAGGTAGTCCTGTCCAGAGCGCCGCACCCACCCTGGAAGCGCGTGTAATGACTCCCGCAACTGATCCGCGCCTTCCATGGAGTCAACTCCTCGCTGGCAAGTAGGGATATTGTAGCAAATATGCTCGTGACTCTTGAAACTGCCTGCCAATGTGGGCACAATGGGAAGACAAGCGCAAGACCGACCACGACAAGGGAGGGTTGCAGCGATGACAGTAAAGTGTCGGGTATGCGGCCGAACGGTTGAAGTGGCACGCTGGAGTAAGGAATATGAACGCCTCAAAGCGACGGATCACCCGGCGTACGTGTGCGACTCCTGTCAACAGCGGATTCGGACCGACGCGCAAAACCAACAGCCGCATTAGGCGATTTTTTGGAGGGCTGGCAATTGATTCGGGGCATTCGGGGTGCTACCACCGTGGAGCGTGATGACGCCGAGGAAATCTTGTCGCGTACGGAGGAGTTGCTCCGGGAGATGTCGCGCGCCAATGGCTTGGAACCGGACCACATGGCCAGTATTTTGTTTACACTGTCGCCCGATTTGCATGCGGCATTTCCGGCGGAGGCGGCGCGGCGGGTGGGATGGCAATTTGTGCCCGTCATATGCATGCGCGAACTTGATGTGCCCCAAGGTCTGAGTAAGACGATACGGGTGCTGATGCATGCGGAAACGTTGTTGACCCCCACCGAGGTCAAGCATGTCTATCAAGGGCGGGCTGTCATGTTGCGCGAGGATTTGGATAACGATGTGAATCTGGGTGGGTAGTCGGATTGTGGACAAGCGGGGGACGGTTGCCGTAGATGGCCCCGCGGGCGCGGGAAAGAGCACGGTTGCGCGCCGTCTTGCGGCAGCCTTGGACTATTTGTATTTGGATACCGGAGCCATGTACCGGGCCTTGGCTTACAAAGCATTGCGACATGGAATTGATTTGCGCGACGGGCCTGCCCTGGCGGCGTTGCTGCGGGAAACCGCCATTAATCTATATCCCGTTTCCGAGGGCCGCGTCTCGGTTGTCTTGGATGGGGAAGAGGTTACCGAAGCATTAAGAACCCCAGAGGTCAACGCCAGTGTTTCGCAAGTGGCGGGATTTGAAGCGGTTCGGGGAGAAATGGTGGCGCGGCAGCGGGGAATGGCGGGCCAAGGCGGAGTGGTTATGGATGGCCGTGATATTGGGACATTTGTGCTTCCCCACGCCGACGTCAAGTTTTATCTAACCGCTTCATTGGATGCGCGTGCTCGAAGGCGTTGCCTGGAACTTGAGCGGCGGGGTTTTCCGGTTGAGGTCACTCGCGTTCGCGACGAAATTGCCCATCGCGATATGCTGGATTCCAGCCGTCCTTACGCGCCGTTGGCGCAGGCCCCGGATGCGGTGTTGGTTGATACTACCCATATGGAGGTTGAAGAGGTGCTGGCGCACGTGTTGAAGATTTGTCGCCGCCGCCTCGCCTGATGCTGGGATATTGGTTTTTTTATTGGGCTGTGCGGATTTTGTTTTCCCTGTATTTTCGCATCACCGTGACGGGGTTGGAGAATTGCCCGCCAAGCGGCTCCTATATTGTTATTGCCAACCATCGCAGCGGTTTTGACCCGCCCATGGTGGGTGCTCTCATGCGGCGTCCCGTACACTTTATGACCAAGGTGGAGCTTTTTTCCTATCCCCTGCTGCCCTGGGTTTTTAAAATTGTGCAAGCCTATCCCGTCCGCCGCGGTCGTGCCGACCGTGCGGCCATACGCCATTCTCTAGATTTGCTGCGCCGGGGAGAAGTGATTGTGCTTTTTCCTGAGGGCCACCGTTCGCAGACGGGGGAACTGCAAGAGGCGCGCTCCGGGGTGGTCTTTTTGGCGCAGAAATCAGGGTGCCTGCTCCTGCCAATAGGCATTAGTGGGAAATACGGGTTTCGGCAAAACATTCATTACGAAATTGGAAAACCGTTTGCGTTGGATTCCACCATGGATAGAAAAGCGGCGCAAACCCTTATTATGGAAGAGATTCGCGGACTGGTTGAGCGTGGCCAAGCCGGGGAATCCCGATGAAATGGTTGGATATTCCGTAATTCCGTTGTAAGATGGGAGAGAATAGCCTTCCCTAGCTATCTTAAGCTATTGTTCGGGAATGGAACTTGGGAGGTCGGCAATGATGGATGAGAGCAAGCAGGAAGGGGCCATGAGCGACGGGCAAAATGAAATGGAAGCCGCTTTAAACCTCGAAGAGTCCCTGGGCCTGGGGCTTGGCGGTGATGCCCGCCCTGGTGATATTCTTCGCGGACGGGTGGTTCATATTTCGCAAGATGGAGTGCTTGTCGACGTGGGTGCCAAGTCCGAAGGAATCATCCATCTGCGCGATCTCAGCCATCGTCATGTTGAGCGGGCTGAAGATGTGGTGCAGTTGGGAGACATTATTTCTGTCTATGTTCTTGGTTATGAAGGCGACGAAGGAATATTAAAATTGTCTAAGCGGCGCGCCGACGAGGATGTCGCTTGGGAACGGCTTGACGAGGCTCTCAACCATAATGAGGTATTGGAAGCGCCTGTGGTCGAGGTGGTTAAGGGAGGGCTGGTTGCGGACGTGGGACTGCGCGGGTTTATTCCCGCCTCGTTAATCGCTCCGGGGTTTGTCCATGATTTACAGCCGTTTCTTGGTCAGACGGTGCGCGTGCGGGTCGTGGAGATTGACCGGCACAAGCGGCGTGCCATTTTGTCGCGCAAGGACGTGTTGGCGGAAGAGACTCGGGCCAAGCAGGATGAAGTGTGGTCGACGATTGCGGAAGGCCAAATTTTGGAAGGTACCGTTAAAAGCTTGACGGAGTTCGGCGCGTTTATTGATTTGGGAGGCGTGGATGGCCTTCTGCATATTAGCGAAATGTCGTGGAATCGTATTAATCATCCCTCAGAAGTGTTAGAACCCGGTCAGGCGGTACGCGTAAAGGTCATTCGTTTGAACCCGGAAAAGGGCAAAATTAGTCTAGGACTTCGCCAGGTTGAGGGGAATCCATGGGATCGCGTTTCCGATCAGTATGGGGAAGGCCAGCTTTATCGTGGGAGGGTCGTGCGATTAGCTGCTTTTGGCGTATTTGTGCAGTTGGAGCCGGGGATTGACGGACTTATTCACATTTCCCAGCTGGCTGATTATCGCGTCGGTCATCCTTCTGAGGTGGTGCAAGTGGGCGACGAGATTGCCGTCAAAGTTCTGCAGGTGGACCCGGAACGCAAGCGCATTTCGCTATCTAAACGGGAAGCGGACTTGGAAGGTGGCCTCGATGCTCTGGAGAGTCCGGAGGTGAGGGAAGAGGCCTCGGAAGCCGAGGACGCACCCAGAAAAATGACGGCCTATCACGCGGGTGATTGGGACGATGAAATAGACGGCGACGATACTGAACCGCAGTAAAACAAAAGTCCTCAACGTGAGTTGGGGATTCTTTTTTGGTGGTTCAGCGCGGGAAATGCGTTGACCACGGTATTGATGGGTCAGATCCGTTGGGTACTTGTCCAAAAGGAATTTGCGGCACTTACGGGGGCTCTAGCAGTGTTCTGCCGCTAACAGACGTGCGCGTCTTGACCGGTTGATTTGCCGCAGGCCATTTCCGACCATCATACGGTGTGGCGTAATTTATTATTTCCGTAGCATGCAATCAGACCCAACAAGGGGTCTTTTTTTGGCCGCTAGCTTGTTCGAATGCGAGCTTTCGCCGCGCCGCAGCGGCGGCGGTAATGACTTCATCCTTTCTTCGGAAAACTATCAATGCGGCTCCGCCAATGTTAAGATTGTGTTAATATATGATTAAGATTAGGTTAAAGGAGAGATATGCCTGACGGCTGTCCACGTTGTTATCTTATTTTTGATTATTGCGTTTGCCGGAATATCGGGAGTTAATGACGGCGGCAATCTCATCGGGACATATCTGTCCTCTAACAGTTTGAAACCTTTATTGGCGGTTGTATTGCTTTCCGCGAGCGTGTTGGTGGGGCCGCTGTTGTTCGGAACCCAGGTGTCCCACACCATCGCGGTGGAGATTGTCAACTTTCAGACGGTGGGATCGCGGATATTGGCGGCCGCCCTGGCGGGAACCGTGATAACGCTGGCAATCACCTGGTATTGGTCGGTGCCCACCACCGCCACCTTGGCACTTGCGGGTTCCATGGCGGGCGCGGCTATTGCAGGGGGCCATTTTTCCGCTATTGAATGGAGCGGGGTGGCGAAGGTCGGGATTGGAGTCGTAGGCTCCGTGTTGGTCGGGTTTTTGGTGGGCTATTTCGTTTACCGTTTGTTGCGGGTTATTATGGCGCGCTGGCCCAAGGTGGGATTCGCGGGTGGTGTGATGCAGTGGGCCATGGTTGTTTTGCAGGGTCTGGCTTATGGGGCCAACGACCAGGAAAAGGCGATTGGCCTTATGGCGCTCTTGTTGATGGCGTTGAATCACCACAGCCGCTACTATGTGGGCTGGCCCGCCATTATCGTGCCTTGGGCGGCCTGGATAGGAGGATTGCTGGTGGGGGGGCTTCGCATCGCTAAGACGGTGAGCGGACATATTGTACGACTCAACGATATTGCCTCCGTCAGTTCTCAATTCAGCGCTGCCCTGACGGTAGGAGCGGCCGCCTTGTCGGGGCTGCCGGTCAGCAGCACCCAAACTACCGACGGTAGCTTGTTTGGTACGGGCACGGCCGTAAATCCTTACAAAGTTCAATGGTCGACGTTGCGAAAGTTTTTACGTATTTGGGCGCTGACATTACCCCTGGGGGCCGCCTTGGGCGGTCTGACCATGGTGTTGGTGCGGTTGGCAGGAGCGGTTTAAGAGGAGCGGTTTAAGAGGAGCGGGAGGTGAAGGAGTTGCGGTGGCGAGACTTGATTGTGGGGACTGGTGACGATTTTCCGCAGCTGCTGTCGCGGCAGTTGGATGAAACGTTGCTCATGGTGCAGACAGTCTTGCGTTACATTGACGTCGAGGATGCTGAGGATAAAGAGCGGATTGCGGTGGAGGCGGGGGAGCGTGAGCATCAAGCTGACGTTGTTCGCCGCGAACTCAGCGGTCGGCTGGCGGAAACGTTTGTAACCCCCTTTGACCGGGAGGATATCAATGAATTGTCCCGTGCCATTGATGACATTGCCGATTACGCGGAGAACACCATCAAGGAAATACGCCTCTATGAGGTGCAACCCGATTATTTTATCCACCAGATGGTGTCGACTCTTTATGAGGCCGTATCTGTTTTGGGGGAAGCAGTTAAAGTGTTGGGGCAGGATCGAGAAGCCAGCAATCGGCACGCGTTGGTGGCTAAGTCCTTGGAAAATCGCATGGAAGGGTTGTACCGCCGTGCCATCGCGGAATTTTCCCAGGACATGCCGGTGCATTACCTGATTAAAATGCGGGAGGTGTACCGTCACCTTTCTAACGCGGCCGACCGAGTTGATTTGGCGGCCAATGTTATTAATGCGATCGTGGTAAAAAAGAATCTTTAGGGTCGTGTCAAAAGGCGCTTTTTCGCTCGGTTAAGACTCGTGAACTCGGCTATCCAAGAGGACATCGGAATACCCCGTCACCGCAACCCGGTCGCCGACGCGTGCTTCGTGCGTGACCCGGGCGACGCCGCGAGAAAACAGTTGCGCCACCTGGATGGTGATGGTGACTTCGTCCCCCACGAAGACCGGCGCGCGATATTCACTAGTTTGCACCAGGTAGACACTGCCGGGTCCCGGCAGGCGCTGGCCTAAAAGGGCCGACACCAATCCCATAATCAAGGTGCCATGCGCGATGGGGCGTCCAAAGCGCGACTGGCTGGCCGCCACTGGATCGAGATGCAAAGGGTTCAGATCTCCTACTAACGTTCCGAATTGCTCCACTAAATCGCGGTTAATGACGACTGTCTGGGTTACCGAATCTCCGACCGCTATCACTCCGTATCCCCCCCAATCGGTAGAATACCTCTATCGGTATTGAACCACACAAATCCTTGTCTCGGGAATTCTACGGGAGGAAAAGGAAGCTTTTTCCCGAAGAAACAAGGGGGGGTGAATGCATGTCAGAAAATCGTGTGGTCTACTTTGTCAAGCGACCGTCTGCAATGGTGGCGCCAGACGCGTTTGAAGTGCGGCGAGAGCCGATGCCGGCTTCTGGTCAAACGGATGCGGTGCTGGTGGAAAGTCTCTACGCTTCCGTGGATCCGTATATGCGGGGTCGTATGGCTGATCGCAAGTCTTACACAGCGCCTTTTGAGGTTGGCCAGCCCATGACGGGCGGCATGGTGGGGCGCGTGTTGGAGAGCTCGACGGAGGGTGTAAGCCCGGGTGCTTGGGTTTTTGGAATGTGGCCTTGGGCGGAATATGCCCTGGTGCCAGCCCGTTCTCTCCGTGTTCTGGACCCTCATCTTCCGCCCACCACGGCCTTGCATGTGTTAGGGCTAACGGGCTTAACCGCGTATATCGGACTGACCAAGTTCGGACGGCCGCAAGCGGGAGAGCAATTGGTCGTTTCAGCAGCGGCGGGCGCTGTGGGGAGTTTGGTGGGTCAAATCGGGAGACTGATGGGGCTTAAGGTGGCAGGAATCGCGGGCAGTGACGAGAAGTGCCGCTGGCTTCAGGAAAATCTACAGTTTGACACCGCGTTTAATTATCGGGCGGAGAATTTTTCTCGCACACTGGCGGACCATCTAAAGAATGATGGTGTGGATATCTACTTTGACAATGTGGGCGGACCGGTGACGGACGCGGTGATGAGCCTTTTAAATCCGCATGCTCGCATTGTGGTCTGTGGCCAAATCGCCTTATATAATCTCGATTACGGACTCGAGGAACGTCCCCGCTTTTCTGATTTGCTTATATCCCGCGCTCAAGCTTCAGGCTTTATCGTGGCTGAGCATCAATCAGAGTTTCCCGAGGCTCTCGAAACACTGGGTCGTTGGTATGGGGAAGGCCTCTTAGTGGCGGAGGAGACCATAACTAACGGGTTTGACCATCTTATCGAGGCTTTTATCGGCCTCTTTCACGGCCAAAACCGCGGCAAGGCGATTGTCCGCATCAAATAGGCGGGGGAAATAACGATAGAAATCATTCCGATTGTGGGGCGCCATGGTTCCCCCAATTATTGACGAGAATGGCGCAGGACGGCTGGAGTGCAACCGCTCCTGCGTTGTCCCGTCGCGCTAACGTGGCGCAAAGCGCTCTGGTTTGTTGCCCATTTTTATTGCCGTACGCGCACAACGCGAGATGAGGGGGGAGGGGCGCGATATTCTAGAACCGACTCGGCGAGATGCTTGTGTAAAGTGCTGTCTGCTATGTCTGCTAGTTGTGGCGCCTTTTCGTGACGGGGCCGGCAAACCGAAGGTTACCGGAGGCGGGGCCCATTGGGATAGTCTGCCAATCGGCAAGGCCTCGTATTCCTCAAATTGTTTGCACACGATTTAGCCGCTCCTCTAGGTTAGCCAGGGGGTCCCGCACCCAACGCAGGGCCTGAAGGGCTTAAAGGGGCGTTTAGTGCCATTTTCGTTGCAGCAGGGAGGAAACCCCATCACCGCCAGTGATATCCTTTCCAACGCATGTTATCTTGGGAAAAGTGGCGCAGTGAGCCCTTGGCTAAAATGGGTGCGGCGGCTACCAGTCCAAAGCTCGCCAGTGCCATTACTCCCCGCACGGGCATAAACAAGCTAAGTAACCCTGATACCAAGGCCCCCAACACCTCCAGACCTCCCCCCAATGCTTGGAAGCTTCCACGAACTTGTCCCAGCCAGTGGTCAGGGGTGACGTCCTGTTCCACTGTGGCCGCGCCAATTTGCGAAACGGTCGCAAATAAATCGCCGCCAAATTGTGCCGCCAAAAGATAGAGAAAACTTTGCCACAGTAATCCATGGGCCAAGGGTACGGCACTATCAAAGAGCGCAGAGGCCACGTATCCCAAAAAAATGGTACGCGGGAGCGACCAGTGCTTTCGGATGCGCCGATATAGGCCGGTACCAACCAAACTACCCAGTCCCCCGCCGGTAATCAGCGCACCTAGCCATAAGGGGGATAGCGATAACGTCTTCAGCGCGTAAAACTCATAGAGAGCGGAAAAGAATCCGGCAAAAAAGGAGCTGACAGCCACGTTGTACCATAAAGGGCTTAAGATCGGATGTTGGGCCACTTGTCTCCAAGCTTGGCGGGCGTGCCGAAGGGGCGAGCGGGGTCCTGTGGTTCTTTGAGTGGTGCCGGGGCGGTCTTCCTGTCGGGAAATGGAGGTGAGCAGTCCCGCCGCGACCAGATTGGCGGCGGCGTCGAATATCATGGCGAAGGGTGCGCCGAGGCTTTGCATAAGAATGCCCATTATCCCCGGCCCAGTGGTTTCGCCAATGGATTCGGCGGTTTCCAGCAGATGATTGCCGGATTCTAAATGCGTGCGAGAAACCAAAAAGGGCAGATAGGCATGGCGGGAAATGGCTTGCAGGAGACCGGTCGCGGCTATTAGGACGGTGATTAGGGCAATGAGGGAAAAATTGAGATGATGGAGAAGGTAGAGCACGGGGACTAGCGCCAAAAGCCCGGTACGGACCACGCTGGCGCCAAGCAACAACGGTCGTCGCGGGGTGCGGTCAACCCAATGCCCTAACAAATTGCCCAGTAGCAAAGTTGGTAAAGTGGCTAAGGCCGCCAGCATCCCCAATTGCCAGGCGGTTGCCGAGGCCGCGATAATGGCTATAATGGGAAGCCCTTCGCGGGAAACGCGCGAACCAATGGCGGCCGCCAACTGGCTTTGCCAAAAGCGCCGAATGTCCGCGTTTTTCAGTAATAATCGCGAGTTTAATTGTTCCATGGTAGGTGTTATACCATAATGTTTGCGGAATGACGCCCGTCAGCAAAGGAGGGAGACACAATTTGGCAGACGCGGTGGTTGTGGCTCAAGGTTTGAGGAAACGTTACGGCAACTTTGAGGCCGTCAAAGGAATTGATTTCTCCATTGAATTAGGGGAGTGCTTTGGGCTTTTGGGTCCGAATGGGGCGGGGAAGTCCACCACGATTCGCATGATTTGTTGTTTGACGGAGGTCACCGGGGGGTCATTGGCGGTCATGGGGCAGCAGGCTTTTCCCGGCAACCTCACGATAAAGCGCCAATTAGGGGTGGTGTCTCAAGACGATAATTTGGATCCGTCTCTCACCGTGCGGGAAAACGCGGAAATACACGGCCGCTTTTACGGTCTGCCCTTTCGTGAATCGCGGCAACGCGCGGACGAATTGCTAGAGTTCATGCAATTGGAATCCCGAGTTGATTCTCAGGTGCGGTCGCTTTCGGGAGGGATGCGCCGACGTTTGGTGATTGCCCGAGCATTAATGGGACGGCCGCGCTTGCTGATTTTGGATGAACCCACTACCGGGCTTGACCCCCAGGCCCGCATGATGGTTTGGGCCAAAATTCGGGAGCTACGCACTCAAGGGGTGACGGTGCTGCTCACCACTCATTATATGGATGAGGCCGAGCGCCTAGCCGACCATCTGCTGGTTATGGACCAAGGGTTGATATTGGAGCGGGGAACCCCGGCCGAATTAATCCAACGGGTGGTGGGAGAAGACTGTTTGGAAATTCGGGAACTCACCGATGGGGCTATGGACGCCATTTGCGCCCAGTTGGCGGATTACAGCGCTTATTTGGAGCGGCAGGTCGATTCCTTGTTAATTTACGGGGAAGAAATGGAAGCCATTATTGAAAGTCTTTATGGAAAGGGTTTGCTGCCTCGGGGTTATTATCGCCGACGCGCCAGCCTGGAAGACGTGTTCTTAAAATTGACGGGAAAGGAGCTTAGGGATTGAGCGCTTTTACGCAAGCGATTCCGCGTTGGTCGCAAGGAACGGTAATGGTGTTTCGCCGCGATTTTTTGGCATGGGTCAAGTACTATAAATCATCCGTGATTTTGAACTTTGGCGAGCCTCTGACAAACTTGCTGGCGCTAGGGTTTGGTCTTGGCACTTATGTGGCGACGATGGCCGGCGTTCCCTTTATTGATTTTATTGGTCCCGGCTTACTGGCGGTTACGGCCATGAATGCGGTCACCTTTGACATGGCCTTTGAGGGCTATGACCGTTTGAATGAGAATGGAATTTATCAATCCATGATTACGGCACCGTTGACGGTGGGACAAATTGTGGCGGGAGAATATATATGGGAGGGACTTCGAAGTCTGTTATACGGCGTGGTATTTGTCGTGGTGTTGGCTGCCTTAGGCTTAGTCAAATCGTGGTGGGCACTGCTGTTGCCCTTGCCATTAGTGGTAACGGGGGTCCTGTTTGCGGCGCCAGCCCTTTGGGTCGCCTGCCGCGCCAAAAACCATGAGCAACTCTTTTATTACTTTACCTTGGTCATTACCCCTATGTACTTATTTTCGGGGGTGTTTTTCCCGATTACCCATCTGCCGCCCCTAGTGCGGGACGCCATAGCGATTACACCCCTTTTTCATGCCGTCAATATTATGCGCGCCATGGTGTTGGGTCACTTTTATCGAGGACTCTGGTGGGACGCTCTATGGATGTTGGGATACGTCGCGATCTTGGGGTTTCTACCGGTGCGATCTCTGGCCCGTCGCCTGGCTGACTAGGGGGGTAGCGCCAGCAATATTGGTGCTGGCGGTGGGTGGTCTATGTCATTATCCATAGGGGCTGCTAGAGGCGAGTGTTTCTGAGGAGACCATTCTCTAAAGTTAAAATGTCTGCGTAACACGTGGAATATTGAGGCCGTTACGGGCCGGACTACCCGGCGAACGCTATGTTGTTTAAGGAAACGGAGGATCATTTCGTGAAGTCGTCCAGTGATTTTTTTGAATCCGCCCCGGATATTGAGGATCGAATCCAGTCCAGCTTCGCTAAGCAAACCGTAATGAACCTGATTGGCGCGCGGCTAACCAAAGCCCTGCCCGGCGACGTTGAGATTATTCTTCCTTTTCGTCATGATCTGACCCAACAGCACGGTTTCCTCCATGCGGGTATTATCACCACCATCGTGGACAGCGCCTGCGGGTACGCGGCCTTGGGTCTGATGCCAGCTGGCGCTTCGGTCCTCACCGTGGAATTTAAGGTGAATCTGCTTGCCCCGGCTAAGGGAGAAAGATTCCTGGCTCGCGGAAGCGTGGTTAAATCCGGCCGGACCATTACCGTTTGCGCGGGCGAGGTATTTGCTCTTGGGTCAGACCAACCCCAGTTGATCGCCACGATGTCGGCGACGATGATGATGCTTCAAGGTCGTCCCGGCATTGCTGAGGGCTAGGAACGTCGAAAGTGTTGTTGGTGAAATTGGGATTCCCGACGACACGTCAAGACGAGCACTCCGCTGGATTGGGCCGTGGGGAAACACATTATTCCCTCGGGTTCTGACAATGGTCCTTATTGGCAGCCCGACAAGCTTTAATGCCCCAACTCTAATCAATGCCGGCTAGAGTGAGATTATTTCAAGTAATCAAAGCGGGTACAGAGATCGTTCCCCCGCTGGAGACTTGGCAGGGGAATACGAATCCGTTTTGGGTCCGCCTTATAGGGCTCGCCGCACGAAGAGTATCAAATCCAGTCCATCGCTATCTAGGGCCAGGCATGTACGGGAAACCGCGAACTGGCAAGTTCATTGTCCCCACTTGAGTTGGCGACTCCGTCCCAAGAAACCATCACGCTCCGGTCCCGGACCAGAGCGTGCCGCGTCGAAGTGATGTTACTGGGATAGAGCGCGTAAGACCTCTTGGGTTGAACGAACTCGGCCAATGCGGGCCAACACATGATTGACGGAAAAGGAGTGCGCTTCGAGAGAAAGGTCGGAGCACGCGTCTTCCACGAAAATTTGTTGGTATCCGCGCTCGTAGGCGTCCCGAGCCGTGCTTTCCACGCCTATGTTGGTGGCGATGCCGCAAAGGATGATGGTGTCGATTCCCCGGCGTCGGAACTGTAAGTCCAGGTCGGTTCCGTAGAAAGCACCCCACTGCCGCTTGCGCACAATGTGGTCGCCTTGTTGAGGCTCCATCTCGGGAACAAATTGATCCCAACCAGCGGGAGGGGTACCGGATCGCATGGGGGCATTGTCGGCAAGCGGGCGCAGGGCATCTTTGCCATCGGGTGAAGGGCCAACGTGAACCAGTACCACGAATCCACCCGCCTGGCGCAGTGCCGCCGCGACCTGAGCTGTGTGCCGAATTACGTCCGCCGCGGAGTAGGGGGCTGTCGGCATTCCCGTAATCCCTTTTTGTAAGTCGATAACGATTAGCGCGGTTTTTTGCGGGTTAAGTTCCAAGTTGCCTTCCATGAACACCGCCTCCAGTGCGATAAGGATGTAAGCCTCTTAACTATAGCAAAATAGCATCTCTCCCTCGCGGAAATTATAATTACCGCCCGCGAATGGGCGCCCGGCCAAATGCGGTTCGTTGTTTCCTGCCTAAAGCAGCATGGTTATGATGCGAGCGGGGGAGGGAAGAAGCGGGAGCGGGATGTGGGCCCCAACGCGTGTGCCGCCGTTGTCATTCAACATGATGACGCAAGGTTGCCACAAACGCCCTAAGGCTTGGGCAGCCGCGCCAATATTGGCACTTGATAATTAGGGGGTGTGTCCGTTACCCAATACGGATAGCCAATATGAATTCCGATATTGCCACAAACTGGGTCCACGCCGAGAGCTTGTGTATACCGTGGTAGGGATTAGGGGGAGCCCATCGCCCGCTGTCTCATGAGTTATAATACGGTGACGGCAAACTTAAGGTGGAAAGAGGCGGTCGGCAGAATGATTCGGAGGTGGGCGCGCTTTTCCGTGCGACACCGGCGATTGGTGTTGTTATTGTGGCTAGTTCTTGTTTTAACCACGTTGCCATTGGCCCTTGGCGTCACGAAGCATTTAACTCCTAACGGGTTTGAAACTCCGCATAGCCAGGTGCAATGGGCAACCAATGTCGTGAGCGGAATATCGGTTCCACCTACTCCCGAACCGCTTCTCATTCAACATCTGTCCTTATCGCGAACACGGGGACTAGGTCAAGGGCTAGGAATTTCCGCGACAGCCTTTCATCGGGTAGGCCCTCATAATGTTCTCTTTGTTCCGCCGCCGTCCGTTACTCTTGCTCAGTCTCATCAATTGCGGCACACCATTTCCCGCGCGAGCGGGACTACGAAAGATGTCTCGCAATTTGCCATTGGGGACCTTGTCACCCACGATGCCACCAAGACGCTGACGCAAAGCGGCATTTTAGCCATGCCGATTTTAGCGTTGCTTTTACTATTTGTGTTTGGTTCGGTCATGGCCATGAGTCTTCCCTTGATTATGGCTTTGGCGGGATCTGAGGTTGCGTTGGCCGCGGTTAGTCTAATTTCGCGGCATATGCAGCTTTCCGTCTTTCTCACAGACATCGTGAGTTTTTTGGCTTTGGGTGTCGGGGTCGATTACGCACTCTTCATTAGCACCCGCTTTCGGCAGAACCTGGATGACGGTCGCGATGTGGAAAGCGCGGTGGTGGATAGCATGAGCCACGCCGGGCGATCGGTGTTGTATTCGGGAATTGCGGTTGCCCTGGCAGTGGCCACCTTGGTGTTTGGCAGCAACGCCTATTGGCGGGGACTCGCCGTGGGGGGAGCCGTGGCTATATTTGCCGTATTGTTGGCCACCCACACGCTTCTGCCCGCGATTATGGGGCTCATTGGCGAACGCGTGCATTGGGGACGGGTAAAACGTATTGATTTTCATCTGTGGAAATCCCTGGCCGGTTGGGTGACACGCTACCCCGCTTGGTCAGTGGCCGTTAGTCTGTTGATTTTGCTTCCCTTCGCGACGCTTGCCCCAAAAATACAGATGACAACTCCGGCAAATTTAGCCACGATGCTCCCGCGCTCTGACCCCTTGCGTCAAGCGGTGGAGGCGCAGCAAAAAGTGCAGGGAGCGGGTGCCATCGCGCCCATTGCCGTCGCGGTGCGTCTGCCGACTTCCTTGACTAAACCTCAAAGTTGGACCGCTATCGCGCGGTTGACTCGGCATCTGCAAGAGACGAAAGACGTGGCGTCGGTCGGTTCGCCAACTCTTATGCACATCCCCGACGCGGAACTATCCGTGGCCGTGTCCAAGCCCCGGTTGGCGCCTGAGTCGCTACAAAAGGCCTTGCGGCAGTTTGTATCCCCTCACGACATGCGGACTTTAGTGGTATACGTGGTGGCTAAGAGTGGGCCTAATAATTCCCGCACCGACGCTTTGGTCGGACACATCGATTCGCATCTGTCCCAATGGCTGCCACCAGGTTCACGGGCGTATTGTGGCGGGTTAGTTCCGGTGTTGCGTAGTTTTAATCAAACCACACAAAGTCGCATTCCGCTTATTATCGCTTCCGCCCTGGCAGTCGCCTTGGTGGTGCTGAGCGCGGCCACCGGTTCAGGTTTGCAAGCGTTTCTCGGGGTTATTTTTGACGGGCTGGTGGCATTATCTACGGCGGGATTTATGGTGTTTGTGGATCATCATCAATTATTGGGATTTGAGCGCCAACCGCTGGACTCTTCTATTACCCCCTTGATTTTTGTGCTGTTGTTCGGATTATCGATGGATTACGAGGTTATTTTGCTGCATCGCATCCAGGAACGGACCGCCCATACCACTTCCATGCGTGAAGCCGTGGAACATGGAGTCGCCACCACTGGATCCATGATTACCGGGGCGGGAATGATAATGGTGGTGGTTTTCCTGGCCCTGCTAATAAGCCCGCTACAAATAATGAAAACCCTGGGAGTAGGATTATCCTTCGCGGTGCTGGCCGATACGTGGATTGTTCGTTCGCTGCTGGTGCCTAGTACCACCGTCCTATTTGGCCGCTATGGCTTTTGGCCGTGGCGAATGAAGAGCGCGCGCGGTCAAACGCTTATCCCTTAGCCGTGCGCCGCATCCCGGCTTGAGTAGATTCTCTTTGTCGTTGGTTTAGAGGGCCTCTAACAATTCAGCCTCAAGGTGGCTCCCACATCGTGGGGGTCTTATTCGGGGGCCGCCCAACAGGGGGTTGAGAAAGGTCATGTGGGTAAGAAAATCCCGTGCCAGTTTTTTCACGCCGTACCGGGCCCACACCAACCGTCCGCAGAATATGGCCCCGGTATGGGTGTATCTTCGCCACGCTGCAGTGACGGTCTTAAGACAAAGGAAGGGCTCCCGCCTTCCAGTGACAGGAGCCCTGGCAATGAATGATATGCCGGTTAAACCTTTTTCCAGGCCTCGAATGGTTGCTGGCAACTCTCGCAATAAAAGATCGATCGGCAGAGGGTTGACCCAAATTGACTGCTGCGATGGGTGTCGGTGGATCCGCACATGGGACACTCGACCAAATCGGAATGCAGTTGGGGTGGCGCGATGCCAGACACCCGTAGTTTTTCCCGTCCTTCGTCGGTCAAATCCTCCTGGGACCAGATGCGGGTCATATCATAGTGCACATGAGAGGCGAGAGGCTTTAGCGCCCGCTGCACCCGCATCTTCATCCAGTCAAGACCGGGACAGCCGATAAAGGTGGGCTTTAGCGTGACGTCCGCCTCATCACCATCGAGGGAGAACTCAACAACCATGCCGAGGTCCACAATGCTTACGCCGGGCATCTCGGGGTCATCGACGGTCTTGAGTCGTTCCCACAATTCCTCTTGGGTCATCCTATGCCGCCTCCTTTACCACGCGGACGCTGGGGCGATGGTGCGCACGGAGCGCATTTCCGTTAGGAGAGCTTCCAGCTCGGCGGAATTGTCATGATGGCGTGCTTCGCGACGGGCGGGTCCAATATCACCCGGCCAAGACAATCCCCATTTGTGGAAGTCTTGGCGCACAGTGGCTTCAAATTGACCGCGCATGGCGCTGGGCGCCAGCACACCTGCATCCCAAACCACCCAATGCTCATCGGGACCTGTCCATTCGAAAAGGTCGGGAAGGAGGGGCCAGACATCGGCCACCGCTTCATTAAGATACCCGAAGCTTTCGGAGCCGCCATACGCCATCGCTGCCATGACCGATCGTTGGTGGGCAACATGATAAACCTCTTCACGGTCCATTTTGCGAAGAGCGGCCACCAACGGTGGATAAGGGACGTGAGAGAGGGCGCTGCGGCGAATTTGGTCAAACACTTCGTAAAAATAGCGGCGGACTGACCACTCTGCCCAACCTTGCCGGGGCCTAGTGGTAAGCGCGGCATGATGCCAGTGGCTTGCGTCGCGCGAAAAAATGCGTTCATCAGCGGATGGTTGACCTAACTCCTCCAATAACTCGTAGAGGAGTTTGGCATGCCCCATTTCGTCCTGGCTGGTAGAGCTCAGGGCCAAATCCTCTTCCAGATCGGGAGCCAAGGCGAGCCATTCCGAACCTCGATGGCCGATCATCCACTCGTCGTCGGCCATGGGGATGAGCAAATGTTCTAAACTGCTTACTTGATCATGGGTTGGACGTTCCATGTATTAACCCCCCGATTATTGTGCCGTCATGTTTTCCGATTCGCTAGGATGAAGCGCCTTCATCTTCTTCCACATGAGGCTATTGTCATAGCCGCTGGTTAGCCGATAGCCTTTGTCCTCACGGACTGGCGGAAGAGTTTCCGGGAAATTTCGAGCATGGAGAATTTGGTCCTGGGGAACGACCCAGATGTCGAAGGCCGCGTCACGCCTAAAATAGGCTTCGCGAGCCATTTCCAAGGCGTCTTTGGCCGATGATGCGCGAACGCTGCCGACGTGAGTGGCAAAGCTTAGCGCTTCGGCTTGCGTGAAAATCTCATAAACCGGAACATCCTTAATATCTGCCGACATTGGAGCACCTCCTGGATTTATTGGTTACGCGCCAACCGAGGCGTCAACTTCAACTGCGCGCATGCGTGCCTCACGAAACCACCGCAAGTCGTTGTGAGCCTGCCGGCGTAGTGCGATGCGTTCTTGTGATTTGGGACCGACGTTGTTGTACACTACGTTGGAGTACCATTCCCAGTCAGGATCGGTGTATGACCATACTCCGGTGTCTGGATCCTGCTTGGCGGCTGGGTCGGGAACCTTTAAACCGAGGGTCTTAATGCGGGGGATATAGCGGTTAATAAACTTTTGCCGCAATTCTTCATTAGTTTGCGACCGAATGCGGTAATACATCATACGCTGAGAACCCTTGCCCATCTCACGAGGGCCAAAGAAGAACATCATGGTTGGCCACCAGCGATCGATAGCGCCTTGCAGCATTTCACGCTGTTCCTCTGTTCCGGATGCCAGAGCCAGGATAATCGCCTCGCCATACTGCATGTGGAAGCTTTCCTCCGCCACGATGCGCTTCAGCATGCGGCCATACGGGGCATAAGAGCTGGTGAGCAGGGAAGTTTGGGTAACGATAGCGCCTCCGTCAACCAGAAAGCTCACAACGCCAGCATCAGCCCACGTAGGCGCCGCCATATGAAACACATTGTGAAACTTTACGCGCCCTTCAATGACATCGCTCATGAGGATTTCACGTCCGCGATTATAGGGGCGGCTAAGGTCTTCGGCTAAGCGCATGAGTATTTGACCATGCCCAATCTCGTCCTGGATTTTCGCGTTTAACGCCAGCTTACGCTCAATGGTAGGAGCCTTGGTGACCCACTCCCGCTCCGGGTAGGCGCCCATAATTTCACTAATCCCGTGCATGTGGATTTGCTTAATTAAGAGCTTGCGGTACTCCTCAGGCATCCAATCTGTCGCCTCGATAAGCTCTCCGGCCTCGATGCGCTCCATGAAGCGTGTTTCCGCCGCTTCAGACATCGCCATCCCTCCAATACAAGCGCTTGCTTGTTTATTATATAATATCTTTAACGCTTTTACGGAAGAAATGCAAGAGCCAATCTCGTCTTTATCGTCGAAAAATTTTTGCAGGGAAGTGGGCAAGGGACGGCCTAATCCCTTGAAAACTGGTGGTTTTCGCGTCTTACGGCTTAGAGCCCGCAGAAACTATCTCGCTCAAGGATGCAAAAACTTTACGAAATACGTGAATATTATGGTCGCGCATTTCCTTTCCCGCCGATTCCGGGGGAGGTCAAGCGGTAGCCAGGTGCTATGGTGGCTGTCATCGCCGGACTTCCGCCATCAATGTGTGGGGTTCAGACTGATCGGGACCGTCATCGGGTCGTGGGCCATGACGAGTCGCGCACCACGGGGCTTGGCGCGACCGGTCATCGATGATGGGGAGCCTTGGAACAAAGACGGTTCCGACGTTGTTGGCGGGGCGCTTTTTGCATGAGCGGGGATGGGTGAGGATACGCTAATGGGTAGGGAGAGCGGGCTTGCGTCTCGCGTGGACCAGGTTCGTGATCACGATCACAGCGTTTTTAGGCCTATCTCTTACACTAATGGTAATCTCTCGCGGGGTTGATGCCCCACGCGATTCGCTACAAGGGGGCAGTTATGGAACCGGTGGTGGTGGAAGTAAAAAGTGTCCTAAGGCAGGGCCTTTCCCTATTGGGCCATATGATGGACACCGTCAATAAACTGGAACCGGGTCAAAGTCTGATTGTTAAGTCGACATTTAACCCACGTCCGTTAATGTCGCAAATGAAGAGGCGCGGATATATCATTACTCAAGACAAGGTGGGCAAGATGCTTATTACCACCTTTCGGCCCGGTGAACCGGGTGCCGAGGTTCAAGGCGCGCCCGGTGAATCGACTGCCGACGTCCCTATTGAGGGGCCCGAAGAGTTCCTGGATAATCGCGGGCTGGTGCCGCCTGAGCCGATGCAGCGCACTCTGGCCAAGCTGGAGGAGATTCCGGTCGGAACCGTATTGAAAATACATAATGACCGCGTCCCGATTTTTCTTTTGGGCCAACTCGATGATGACGGATATCCTTATGAAACAGCGGCCCAATCGGACGGATCGGCGATAGTCCGTATTTTAAAGGCTCATTAGCGAAACTAGGTGGGTTTTTCATGGAACAGCGGCCAGACGCGCCGGCTTATAAACCAACGGTAAATATTGAGCAGGCTCCGCGAATGGCGGTGCCTTTCTTATATGTGTTGTCCGCGTACGGCTTCTTGGTAGCGGCCGCGATTTTCGTGATTCGGGAATCTCATTGGTTGGCGTTTGGCATTTGGGGCAACCCCATGGTGATACTCACCGTCCACCTGTTGACAGTGGGGTTTTTGTCGATGACCGCAATGGGCGTTTTGAGCCAATGGATCCCGGTTGTATTTGACGTTGATGCTTTATCCTTGAAGCGGGCCACCATCGTTTTTTTAGGCTACTTGCTGGGGATTTTGGGGTTCGTGGTCAGTTTGTCCGCCCAACGGTGGTCTCTTCTAGCGGCAAGCGCCAGCTTGTTGGCGCTGGTCATTATTGTGTGGAGCGGCTTGGTGATCCGCCAGCTTAATAGCTCAGCTAAACCTCGCGATTCCGTGTACCTTGGCATTGTGGCGGCGGTCATCGGATTTAATTTGGTCTGGATATTCGGCGTATTTATGGCACTTTCATTTTTGGGTTGGTGGCCCGAATTCGCGGTGTTGCCGGTCCATATCGCGACGGCGCTGGTGGGGTGGCTAGGGCTTTTGGTGTTGTCGATTCAGCAAAAGCTTAATCCGATGTTTTCCATGTCGCGGGCAGAAGGGATTCGCTTGGGATTGCCCATTTATCCGGCAATGGCCGGCGTGCTGGCAGCCTGGTTATCTTTAGCCGTGGGTCAAATCGCGCTGAGGATCGGTGCCGGTCTTTGGGTCTTAGCCGCGATTATATCCGTCGTGCAATCTATTCGGGTGATTAGACAAGGGAAGGCCAAGGCATTTGATCCCGTGTTTTTAGGAGTCGGGGCGGCATGGATGTTGCTGACAGCGGGTGCCGTAATGGCGGCTTGGCTTAATCCCTTGGCCGTTCTGCTAGCGTTTTGGGGGCTGTTTACTTTAATATTTAGCTATCAATCTCGCATTTTCCCGTTTATCGTGGCGGTGGCGGTTGCCCGCCGTCTTCCCGGCCCCATCTATAAGGCCTTTTTTATGGCGCAGGCTATGCACGCGAAGAAGCAGCCGCTGGCAGTGGGACTGTTGGGAATC
The DNA here is from genome assembly GCA_021792935.1 of Bacillota bacterium. Lineage (GTDB taxonomy): Bacteria > Bacillota > Sulfobacillia > Sulfobacillales > Sulfobacillaceae > Sulfobacillus_B. The sequence goes on from JAJYTS010000012.1 coordinate 24,911, forward strand.
GTGGGTGCCCTCTTTATGATGGTAGGGCGGATTCAGCACCAGCCGTTCTGGATGGCTATGAGCGGCGGGGTGGCGTTGTTGATGGTGCTCTCACAAATTACTAACTTAACCATGGCCATGGTTCAGGGACGAAAGAAGGCACCGCAGCGCCCGTGACTTTCAAAAGGGTAAAAAATCTTAAGGTAGGCCGTGCCTTTACACACCACACCTCACCCATGGCGACGCCGTTCTTGTTTTGGGCCACTGGTGTCATAGGGATTGTGGCAGGCTTGGGGCGGCTGGTCTCCGCACGCCAACTTCTCTTGTTGGGGGTGGTGGGTTCCGGCCCCATTATCTCCGCCACCCATCTTTTTACTTTGGCCGGCTTCACCATGGTGATGATGGGGGCTTTATATCAACTAACCCCGGTGTTGTTTGACTGTGATCCCCTTCCCTTCTGGCGTGTATTTGTTCAGTGGGCGCTATATTCGGCCGGGGTGGGGTTGTTTGTTATCAGCCTGTCAGGCCATTGGTTTATCGGCACGTTGACGGGCGCGGCCGGTCTGGTGGCGGGATTAATCCTTTACGTGATTAATTTTTGGGAACGGGTGCGCCGTCGTTCCACCTGGAATCTGACCGCTTGGTTTTTTATCTCCGCGGTTTTTTACTTAAGCCTCACCATTATCGTGGGTGGCCTGGTGGCGATTCACTACACTACCGGGTTGCTGCCGTTCCCCAATGAATTGGCCATTCATCTTACCATCGCGTTAGGCGGATGGTTCGGCTTGCTCATGGTGGGCGCCAGTTTTCGCCTCTGGAATATGTTTGGGCGTCTGCACCATGAGCCGCGCTATTGGGCCTTGACCGCAATTTTGATCCATTTGGCCATTTGGGTAATGGTGGCCGGAGATCTGAGCCAATTGTCATGGCTTAGCCGGGTAGGATGGGGGCTTCAGTTGGCCGCCTTTATCTTTTATAGTATTGATGTCGCCCAAGGAGGACTGTTCGATCGGCGCACCATGAAAGATCCCGCCCTGCGCGCTTTATTCGCCGCCATGTTTTTCTTGCTCCTATGGGAGGTATTGGGGAGTGCGGGCCTTTTTGGCCAAGTGCGGGGCGTATGGATTGAGGCGTTGTTAGCCTACGGATTAGGCTGGGTCGGGATGACTTTCATGGGATTCGCGCAGAAGATTGTCCCGTTTATTATCTGGCTGCACCGCTACGCCTACGTGCGGGGCAAGGGGAAAATGCCACGGCTTGACGATATTTTGATACCGGCTTGGGCGTATGGGCCGATTGTGGGCGCGACCGCGGGTCTCGTAGGGCTTCTTTTGGGATTGTGGGCTCACTGGGACTGGCTTTTGACGGCGGGCATTATTTTAGAAATGGCGGGATGGTTGTCATTGTTGGCCGTAGGAGTGCGAGTGGTTCGAGGTCCGCATCGCCGGCCACAATAGCGGCGGATGAGATTCTGATTGTGACCGGCATCACGATTGTTTCTCGCATTGCTGGTTAAGGTGTTGTTAGGGGAAAAGGCGGTGGTCTCTTTGGTTCGACTGAAGTCGACAAAATGGATCCACGAGGCATGGGAATTGCGCTTTGCGGTGCGTGAAGGCGTCTATTTTCTGGAGGACTATCCGGTGCGCGTGACGCATCTCGCCTATACCGACGATATGGAGTTGCGCCAGGCCTTAGAGACGGTAGTCACCGGATTCTTGCACCGTCATATGCGGCGGGGGGCGGTGCCGCCTCACGCCATGGTCATGGACTGGGCTCGGGCTCATCGCCTTTCCGAGGGGGCGGCTCCCGAGGTGATTAGCGCCTGCGCCAAATTGAACAGTACGCTATTGCATGGCGTCGGACCGTCTATCTCCAATTACTTTTGACCCGGAATATCGTGGCGATGGGTTGATGCCGATTGGGCACACACGTATACTAGCCCATTGAGGGAGGTGACGGAGTTGAAGGAATTGGATGTGCGTCCTATTTTGGAGGCTGGCGGCGAGCCGTTTAATGACATTATGGAGTTTGTGGACGCTCTCGAACCTGGGGAATCCTTTCGCATTTGGGCCACTTTTAAGCCCGAGCCTCTCTTTGCCATCATGGCGTCCAAGGGCTACCGGGGCGAGGCCCAGGAGACGGAGGACGGGAGTTGGGCGGTTGATTTCGCGCCGGAGGATTAACCGTAATGAGAAAAGGGGCGAGAGAAAACGATCGTTCGCACTGGGCACCAACTGGCCATATAATGGTGCGGGGGTGAACATATGCCGCTAAATGATCTTCAGATACCGCTATTAAAACTGATCCCGGATGCCAGCCGTTCTGACATTCTCGTGATCCGACGCTACCAGTCGGGGGAGCGAATATTTGAGCAAGACGACCCCACCACCGGACTATGGTTTGTGATGGACGGGCGCGTCGCGATTGAACGCATTGGAGCCGATGGCAATTTAACCACGACTGGGGTGTGGATTGCTGGGGATATTGTTGGCATTGCGGGTCTGTGGGATCGTTCCGGCTATCCAGGGTCCGCGCGGGCTCTTTCCAACCCCACCGTGATGGGCTGGATTGCGCGCGAAGTCGTTTTGCGCTTGCACCAAGAGTTACCGCAGTTTGGGTTGGAGATTAGCCGCATGTTGGCGGAGCGGCTGCGATATGTGCAGGAAGCGGTCTCGAGCCGCCAAGGGCGTCCAATCGTCAATCAGGTGGCGTCGGTATTGTTGACGCTATCGTCGCGCATGGGTCCACTCATTGCATTGACGCATGAAGATTTGGCGCATATTATTGGCACCCATCGTGAAACGGTCAGCCGCGCTTTGCAGGAACTGACCCGCGAGGGTGCTGTTAATTCTCGTCACGGTGCCATCGATATCGTTGACCGCCATAAGCTGGAAGATTGGAGTATGGCGTCTGACAAGTAGCAGCCGGCGGAATGCACGTAAACCGGGCGTGGTGCAGCCAATTTTTCCGTGACAACCGTCACAAAAATTGCCCATATCTGGATCTATGATGACAGCATCCTTAGATCCTGGGCTATGTTCTTGCGTTGGTTGGTGGTAGGGCTTTTCTGGGTAGGGAAATGACGATGTGATGATGGAGGCGGAATGATGGCTGAAACTGAAATCCCGCGTTTTGTGACGTTTACGGGTGCGCGCATGGCTATCGAAGGACCCCAAATTCGAGTGGGCGATGCAGCCCCTGGATTTTCTTTGGTCAACGGTAAGCTGGAAGCGGTGTCGCTGAACGATTTTCAAGGTCGGATACTGCTCTTGGCGGCGGTGCCTTCACTGGACACGGGCGTTTGTGACATGGAAACGCGCCGTTTTGAAAAAGCGGTAGCGGAGTTGGATGACCGCATCGCCTATGTGACTGTGTCGATGGATCTTCCGTTTGCGCAAGCGCGGTGGTGTGGTGCCGCCGAGGCTCATCGCGTCGTGACCCTAAGCGATTACAAGCACCATCTTTTTGGCAAGGACTATGGGGTATATATTCCCGAGTTGGGACTCTTGGCGCGGTCGGTGTTTGTGATTGATGCTAAAGGCGTGGTGCGGTACGTGGAAATCGTGCCGGAAGTCACCCATGAGCCTAACTACGATGCGGCCCTAAATAAGGCTAAGGAATTGGCGGCGGCGTTGTAATCGAACGCCACCGATGTGGTGGCGGTTCGGACAACGGCTTTCATTGGGCGGCGTATACAAATCATGGACAATATGGGGGGTTTGGTTCCGACTGGTGCCCAGACCCTCTTTTTTGCGCCAACCGCTGCGTTAGGGTGGCTGTTGGATTGAGAAAAAGGAGGAGATTTCATGGATTTGACCTTTCACGTGCGGGCGGATTGGAACGGGGTCGGTAAAGAAGGCGAGGGAAAGATGCAGGCTGGGGGACAGGACATCGCCTACAGCGCCCCGGCTAGTATGGGAGGAAAGGGCGTCGGCACCAATCCGGAGGAATTATTGCTCTCAGGGGTGACAGCCTGTTACAGCGGCACTCTTATGCGCATTCTAAGCCGTCAGGGACTTCCCGGTTCGGCGGTCACCATTGACACCGAGGGCCTCATCACCGATTATCCCGGGCATGCTGTATTTTCCGGCATTACTGTTAATCCCACCATTGTGGGGGGCGACCCGTCGCGCTTGCAGGATTATGAGGCGGCGGCGGAGTCGGCTCGTGAGCAGTGCTTTATTGGACGGGTGGTGCGGGACTATTTGCGATACGCGGTAGGAAAAGTCATGGTACAGTAGAGGCGGAAGGAAAGGGGTGTCCACCGTGGCTATTGGGGTTGGCGCACGGGTGTTTGACCCGCGGCTGGACGATGGCCAACGTGCCGGGACGGTGATTTATGTCCATGTGAATCCGGTCTGACTGATGCGAACATTGGTCGTCCGGTGGCACGACGATATGACCGAGGAAGAACTGGAAGAAATTGAATTCGGCCCGCTGGAAGACTAGCGTTGGGGTCTGAGTGGTGTTGGCAAGGGCGCGCCTTCATGGGCGCGGCTCCTCTGTTCGATGAGGTGGTATAAGTGGAAATTACGATTGGGCGGATCGGTTCGCCAACGATAGACGGAGTGCAGCGAATTCTTGTTGACCGTCTATGGCCACGGGGGGTGGCCAAGGTCACCGCGCCCTGGGATGTTTGGCTGAAGGAACTTGCCCCCACCACGGAATTGCGTAAATGGTACGGTCATGAGGCGGTGCGCTACCAGGAATTCCGCGAACGCTACTGGCAGGAATTGATTGAACAGCCAGTTGAGCCGCAGGAGCGGATTATCACGTTGGCCAAGAGCCATCCTGTCATGTTGCTGACGGCCACGTCCCATTTAGAGGCGAGCCATCTTCCAATTCTGCGCGATTATTTGCTGAATCTTGGTGAAGAAGCCTAAAATGGGTCCTTAAGAGGCTTTGGTGTCGGAGGGTGGCTTGGAGGTGGGCCGGTGTCTGTCTGTGGATGTTGAGAGAAGGACTTGACACATCACATGGCCAGGGCGGCAGCATATGGGGGTCCATTTTTTTTGACTGGAAGTTGGTCTCCCTGGGGGAAGAGCCCGTATAATTTTGCTTTGGCAACCAAGCGCGGGGGCCTGGCGGAATGCGCGCTACGATGACAACGTACCTGGGCTCGTTTCAGGAAAGGGGCTAACGATGGGGCTGACAGATAAACGATTTTATACAGCGTATTTTGCTTCCGTGATGGCAACCGGGATTGTGTCGACCGCCATGTTCATCTATCACCAGATTTGGCTGTCAGATATATTGTTGGCGATTGGCGTGGGATTATACCTGGTGTTGTGGTACGCCTATGCTGGGCGGCTGGTTCTAGCCCCCCGGGAAATGTGGCGGAATCTTACCGATCCTTCTACGACTTTTGGGTTTTTTACCATCGTCGCGGGTTCCAATGTTTTAGCGGTGCGCTTCATGCTGGCGCACTGGGTGGGGCTCTCGGTGGTGTTTGGCACCATTGGTCTCGTGAGCTGGGCTGTCTTGTTCTATACGGTGATGACCGCGTTGATTACGGGACCGGCGGCCGATCTTACCTCCGTCAACGGTGGGTGGCTCATTGCCATTGTGGCCGAACAGTCTATCGCCACCTATCTTGCCTCGATGATTGGCGTGGTCCCTGGCCATGTGACCATCTTGTTTTTGGCCTCTGCCACTTTTTGGGCCATGGGCCTCATCCTTTATCTCGTGTTTATCGCCTTTATTATGAATCGCCTCTTGTTTCAGACCATAGACCCGCAAGACATGCAGCCTCCTTACTGGATTAATATGGGCGCCACCGCGATCAGCGTGTTGGCTAGCTCCCGGTTATTGGCGGTCCCCGTACATACCACCATCTTGGTAACCTTGCGCCCCTTTTTGGAAGGCGGCACTCTGATGTTTTGGGCCTGGGGCAGCTGGTGGATCCCGCTGTTGGTGATCTTGGGGATTTGGAAGTACTGGCGGGGGCACGAGCCTATCGCCTATCATCCCGCCCAATGGAGCATTGTCTTCCCGTTGGGAATGTACGGGACCGCCACCACCGCCATGTCGAAGATTCAAGGCTTTCTCCCTTTGCACTGGGTCGGCGAGGGCTTCGCTTGGATTTCCCTGGGGGCATGGACCTTGGTGGCGGTATTGGGACTGAGACATATGCGGCAGCGAAGCCAAGTGCCCGCCAACCAGGCGCTGTCGTTGGAACAGTAGCAAGTTTTGGGAAGAGAATGAACGACGGCCCTCTTAATGGGGGCCGTCGTTCAATAATTTTGCTAAGAAGGATTCAAATATCTTCAGCTTTGCCGATTCGCGTGAGAGAGATTGTCCGTGCCGTTTCGCCCCGGTCGTCATTGACGACGGTGATGCGATCAACGCCCTTGACACTGTTGTAGCAAGGGCCGCCTGAAATGACCAGCCGCCAGCTGCCCTCGCCCAGCGAGTGGCCGTTCTGGGTGTCGGCCAGAAGAGCCTGGGGAAGGGCGCTTAAGGGTAGAACCGCCACGAAGTCACCCGACGCCACTTCGACGTAGCGCGCTTCCTTCGTGGGTCCTGCCAGCCGCACCAAGTCGTCCATTCGGTATCCAGACCACGCTTGATCCGGCTTAGTCCATCCTTCCAAACAGACAAAATCTTCGATGCGCTCGATGCGTTGGGATGCTAGGGCATCGGGCGGAATATCAAATGGTCTTTCGACCAGACCGGTGAGCGTCAGCGCCATGGATTTTTCCTCCTTCGCGTTACGCCTTATCGTCGGCGTTGGCCTCTCTCTTGCGCTTGCGGTTGTATGCCCACTTTTTCAGAGGATCGTAATAACGGTCCGCAACCCGCTCTTTAAGCGGGATGATGGCGTTGTCCGTGATGTGAATACCCTGCGGGCATACCTCGGTGCAGCAGCCGGTGACATTGCACATGGCAATGCCGGCGTCGCCGTGCAAGAGGGGGATGCGGTCCCCGGCATCCATTGGGTGCATCTCGTGTGAGGCAATTAGTGTCATAAACCGTGGCCCATAGTACTTATTGAACCCTGCATGTTCGCGCAATACGTGGCACGTGTCTTGACACAAGAAGCACTCGATGCATTTGTGGAACTCCTTGACCCGTTCAACATCTTCGGGATACATGGTGAATGGCGCCTGCTGGGCCGGCTTAAACGGCGGAATAGTCTTAGCGACTTCATAATTCCAGTTGACGTCGGTGACAAGATCCTTAATCAAGGGAAAAGCTTTCATGGGCGCCACGTTAAGGGCTTTGCCGGTAAATTCGTCGACGCGGGTCTTGCACAAGAGCCGCGGCCGCCCGTTAATCTCGGCGCTGCAGGAGCCGCAGTGGGCGGCCTTGCAGTTCCATCGCACGGCTAAATCGGGCTGCTCATGTTCTTGAACCCATCGTACAGCGTCTAACACCACCATGCCCGGGGTGTAGGGCACTCGATAGGGCTGGGGGCTTAATTCCTCTTTGGTGTCACCCCGCATGATGCTTAAATCAATCCATGTCCGCTCGCTCTCAGCGGTAGGTGTTTCAACACTTGTTGCCACAGGGTCTCCTCCTGGCACTTAAATTATGCTAGTAATTATATTAACCGCCGTCTATCCTAAAGAGCAAGCCTTTTGCATGCTGTGACTTCTGTCACAGTACTGGCCGCACGTTTGCGGGTAAATGGCTATGGTGCGGAGTGCTAGCGAGGGGAGTACGGTTTTGGCGAAAATTTCCGAGTTCAGCGGTAATCGCTTGATTGAAGCCGGTATAGGGGACACGGAGCAGACCCGCGAGGTCCCCGCAGGGCGTCACGCATTTTGGCTGGCCCAAGGGCAAGCCATCTGGACAGGTTCAGACGGCGTGGGCATTCAGTGGGAGGCGGCAGATACTGTCTATGAGGTATCGGGGCCGGGAGTGCTGAAAGTCATGGAGGCGTGCCGCTATCTGTGGTTGGAGGGATCTGATCCCTTAGGGTTTGGGTTGCGCGCTATCTTGTACCGTACGATAATGGAACCGCGCAATTATGGGGTGGGCAAGGCTTTGGCGCAAGGGCTCAGTTTGCCCTCCGATACGCTATGGGCCGATATTGGAACCGGAACCGGGGCTATGGTGAAAGCGCTGCAGGAGTTGTCGGCGCCGCCTGGTCTGATTGTGGGCGTTGATCAGTCGGTGCGAATGATGAGCCAAGCCCTGGACGAGGCTGTACCGACAGCGCCTTCCTGGTTTGTGGCGCACGATGTCTTAACGCTGAGATGGCCGAAAGATTTCTTGGATGGAATTAGCGCCCTTTTGCTGTTTCATTTGGTTGACAAAATAGATGACCTCATCGCGCGATTGTATGCCGCCTTAAAGCCGGGAGCAATGTTAATTTATGCGGTAAGTTCGGATTCCAATCCATTTGTTCGTATGATTATGCGGCAGTTAGAAGGGCCCGGTGATTTTTTTAAGCAGGGACAGCAAAAAATTCGGGAAAGTGTGCTGGCGGCAGGATTTCAGATTGTCCGTTCCGATCCCTACCGCGATGAAATCGCTTTGGAAAATCCCGACGCCATGCGGACTCTCATTTCCAGTATCGGAGGACCGGCCAGTCGCGGTATTCGTGCCGATATTGTGCCGCCCAAGAGCATTCAACGGATATTCGATCTGGTCTGGGCGCAGAAACCCCCAGCCAGTTAAGGAGGTGCAAGCTGTTGGAAAACGTGTTTGACCGTTTTAACCGGCCACTTCGCGATTTGAGAATATCTTTGACCGACCGTTGCAACTTTCGTTGTGTCTATTGCATGCCTAAAGAAATCTTCGGCACCCCGACCCACTTTATGCCCGTTGAGGAAGCGATGTCCCGCGCCGAGATTGTCACCATTGTGGGGGCGCTCAGCCGGCTGGGGGTTCGCAAGGTGCGTCTCACTGGCGGAGAGCCTCTACTACGGGACGACATTGTTCCCTTAGTGGCCGACTTGAAGCAAATTCCCGGTATTGAGGATATTGCCGTCACCACGAACGGGTCCACGTTAACCCGGGCCCGGGCGGCCAGTCTTAAAGAGGCCGGGTTGAGCCGAATCACGGTAAGCTTGGACTCTTTGGATGCCGAGCGCTTCGGCGCTATCAACGGGGTTGGATTTACGCCGGCCCGGGTATTGAAAGCGATTGACAATGCCGCCGAGGCGGGGCTCAGCCCCGTCAAAATTAACGCCGTAATCAAGCGGGGCATGAATGAGGTGGACATTGTGCCTTTGGCGGAGCACTTCCGGTTTACCGGGCACACAGTCCGCTTTATTGAGTTTATGGATGTCGGAACCTCCAATGGCTGGGAACTTAAAGATGTGGTATCGGCCGCAGAAATGCTGAAGATGATTGGAGAGCGC
>JAJYTS010000099.1 GCA_021792935.1 Bacillota bacterium
TCCCCCATGGGCAAACGAGTGCGCATACAAGAGGTCGCGGCCCGCGCCGGGGTCTCCGTCACCACGGTTTCGCGATATCTTAATCATCGATATGAGGCGATGAGTGATGATACCCGGCGCCGCATCCCAGGTGTTATTGACGACTTCGGCTACCACCCAAATGTTCACGCCCAGGGCTTAAAGGGCTATCGCACCAGGACGGTGGCGTGCGTGGTGGTGAACATGGCGTATCCCTTGTGCATTGGCGTGATCCGTTCCTTGACGCGGACGCTGGAGAATCAAGGATACCGTCTCATTGTGAGCGAAACGGGTGGCGACGCGGGTCGAGAGCGAAGCCTTTTGGAATATGCGCACGCGCAGCGGGTTGACGGACTTGTTCTACAAACCGACGGCAAAAATAATGAGTTTTTGGCCGACATCGCCAAAACCATCCCCGTGGTCTTCGTCGACCGCGCTTACCATATACCCCATACCATGAACATTGCCACCAACAACGCGGACGCATCGTACATGCTTGCCGCCCATCTGTTCGCTTGCGGCTACCGCGAGATTGCTTTTGTGACGGAAGATGAGCGAGGCGTCAGCACCAGAATTGAGCGGCGGCAAGGCTATGTTAGGGCCTGCACCGAACGGGGGGTCGCTCCGTGGATTTTAAGCGTCGACGAAAGCTCCAGGGACTCGCTAGGCGAGACCGTGCAAGCGCTCCTTGGCGACAGCAGCCAAGCGGGCAGTGGCCACACTGCCGCCCGGCGCGCGGTTTATACCGCCAACGCCCTCCTTATGATGAAGTTATACCCCTATTTTTATGGATTGCCGTTTACGATTCCCGACGTGCTGGGGCTCGCGACCTTTGATGAGCCTGAATGGGGATCGCTGGTGCGGCCTTCCTTAACGTGTGTTCGGCAACCGTTCGAGCGCATGGGCGTACGAGCGGCCGAACTGCTGCTATCCCAGCTTCAGTTTGATGTGCCGCAAATACCGGACGCTTTTTACGAGGAAATTCCGTCGACGTTGGTTGTGGGACAATCAGCGGCCCATCCTCACTAATAGCCTAGGCGTGGGGAGGATCGCCACGCGCTGCTGGCTATTTTGGCGGGGTGATAGGGTGGGCGGTGCCTCTCGTTAACGGGCGGGTGGTTGACGTGTTTGTATAGAGGTGATAGCGTTAGAGCACCGACCGAACGGGCGGTAGATGGCGCAGGTGAACTTTATGGCTTCTAGTGAATCATCGGCACGACTTCCCCAAATTATTGAGGCCGCTGCCCAGTGCTTTCAGGAACGAGGGTATTTGGCTGCGACGCTGAATGATATCGCCACGTCGGTTCAGTTGCAAAAGCCGACGCTGTACCATTACGTTAAAAACAAGAATGAGTTGTTATTCCTGGTTTTGCAGGGGACCGTCGAAACGTACAACCACGCCTTAGAGGAAGTGTCGGCGAGTTCTCTTAATCCGACCGCCAAACTACGGCGCGCCATCAGCCAACACATATCCTTGCAGTTGGAACACCCCGGGACGGTGACGTTATTCCGTGATGTCGAAGAACTGGAAAAACCGTATCGCAACGAGATTCGGCTTGCTCTCAAACGCTACCGGGAACTATTGCAAGCCATCGTCCGCGAGGGGATTGCGCAGGGGGAATTCGCCAACCGCGATCCCTCCATGACGGCACTTTTTATATTGGGTGCCATCAACTTTGTCCACCGCTGGTATCGACCCCATGGTCCCCAATCCATTCTCGAAATCGCTCAGTTTTACGGTGATTCGCTGTTAATGACCCTACGCGGCGTCGATCCCCCGGTGTAAAGCAGGAAAAGGAGTCGTTATGGAACAAGCGGTGATTATTGATGCAGTGCGGTCGCCTATTGGCCGGGCCCGAAAAGGACGGCTGGTTAATGAGCGGCCTGATGAAATTGGCGGCTATATTATTGATGCGTTAATGAAGCGTGCCCCGCAGGTGGATCGTGCCACCATTGAGGATGTTCTGGCCGGGTGCGGGGTGCCGGAGGGAGAACAAGGCTATAATCTGGGCCGGATACTGGCGTTGACCGGAGGCCTTGGCGTCACGGTGCCGGGGACCACCGTGAGCCGATACTGCGCCTCCAGTCTTCAAAGTGTGCGCATGGCCGCTCATGCCATTTGGTCGGGGGAGGGCCATGTCTTTGTCGCCGCCGGAGTGGAGTTTGTCAGCCGCTATCCGCAAATGGCCGACCATCGCAATCCGCGCTTCTTAGCGGATGGCACCCCCGCGATTTATATCTCGATGGGACTGACGGCGGAGAATGTCGCCCGCCAATATGGAATTTCACGGCAGGATCAAGACGCCTATGCCAAACGCTCGCAGGATTTGACCCGTCAAAGCCGGGAGTCCGGGTTTTGGTCGCGGGAAATCATTCCGGTGCCATTGTCGGACGGCACTCTCATGGAAGAAGATGATGGCCCCCGGCCCAACACTACATTGGAAGGGCTGGCGCAATTGCCCCCCGCGTTTAAAGAAGGGGGAACCGTGACGGCGGGAAACTCCTGTCCCCTTAATGACGGGGCGGCTGCCGCTTTAATCATGTCGGAAACGCGGGCGCGGCAATTAGGCCTTAAGCCCCGTGCCCGGATTGTCGCCACTGCCGTGACCGCGCTCGACCCCGGCATTATGGGAGTGGGGCCGATCGAGGCCATACGCCAGGTGCTGCGGAGAGCGGGAATGACTCTGGATGATATTGATATTATCGAGTTGAACGAGGCTTTTGCCGCGCAAGTGCTGGCGGTTCAGCGTGAAGTCGGCATTCCCCTTGAGAAGCTTAATCCTTTCGGTGGCAGTATCGCGGTGGGCCATCCTTATGGAATGACGGGAACCCGCATCTTATGCACGCTACTCAACGGATTGGAGACGCTTGACGCGCGGATGGGCCTGGAAACCATGTGTGTAGGTGGAGGGCAGGGAATGGCCATGATCGTGGAGCGATTAAACTAAGAAACTTTCTCAGGGTTTGGGCCGGGACTATGTTGCGGGTCGTGATAATCCGCGTGGCTGCAATCAATCATAAGACATCGAATCTGAGTTGTTTGCTATTCAAGTTTCTTCCGTTGATTCAAGGTATATCCGTGGGTAACGATAATTTTCACCAGATTTGTCGCTCCTATAGAGAGACCATTTGCCGCTGTGGTGACGGAAATTATGACAACGTTAGAACGCTCTTAGATAGCTTCGACGACGCTGGGCAGGAGCGGACGGTGCGTGCACGGGGTCGTAATGAGAGTGGAGCCGTCATTTGTAACATTTTTGACCGTTTGGGATATCATAAGTATATCAGTGGTAGCCTCTCGCGTTTTGTGCTCCTGGCGCTATCGTCAGGCAAGGCGCTCCTTCTGTTGAGTTGGAGTACGCATAGCCGTTACGATGAACGCTACCCGTTTTCTATCCCTTCGAGCGGCACACAGATCTGCAAAATCCTTTCCAATTCTTTAAATCGACCTTCATTGGGATTACCCTGGAGGTGACGGCGCACCGTCCCCGCGACGAGATCGGTCAGTTGCAAGGGTTTTTCGTGTAAGGTTAAATCTCGCGATTCGCCTGCTAACCTATACCCGCTCATGGAAGGGACGGACTCTGCATGTCCCTGTGTGTGGGCGGAGGTTAGGGAATGGCCATGATCGTGGGGCCGCAATCGATCATAATACGGGAGTCACCGCATCGGATCTTGCCCAGACCCCCATTGCTGCACATCGCTGGCTACCTGTATTTGTCTGATTTTCCGGGACTACAATAAGGGGATCGGTGCTTACACTATTATTGATGATCGCTGGGTGGTACATCACCTCATGGTATCTCAAGTCTTGATGAAGACTCGCCCCCGAAGCTCCCTGATCCGTCCTGCGAAGTCTTGCGGCGTCTCCGTCGTCACAAGACTCGCCTTTTGCCCTCTTCGTCAAGAAATGCCAGCGGGTCGAAACCCTTAGACAACAGGCACATCAGAACAATAGCCTTGCAAAACCGCGCCTGTCGCTTGACGAACCTATCGACTGGTAGCAGTCTCATGGGACGATTCATAGATGATCTAGGACTGTCTTGTAAGAATTGCCAACATGCGGACCACGGATGTCGTGGCTTCCAGACAGAATTCCGCATCAGTCCTATCTGCCGTTCGGTCGTGCTGCAGCTTATTCGTCACATCAACAGCCGCCCGCACCATCTTTCTCACCTTTTCATTGGCTGAACCTGCGTAGTCCGCTTGAATTACGGCCTCCAACATTCGTTTGGCGTCGGTGTCAGATGGCGTCTGTTCGTCGACGGGCGGGTGGCGCTGCGGGTCATACACCGCTTGGGCCAGCGAGATGAGTACTTCTCGGCATTGATGCCCTACCTTTTCGAATTCATTCGGGTGGGCGGCGATATCCAGTTCCTGTTGGGCAGTGAACAGTTCGATCCGAACACGCGGCCGTCCCGTCACATCGTCCAATGGATTACGTCGGACCACATCCAACACGCGAAATTCTTCCGCTTGAAAACCGAACCGACCACGGGTCACCTCGACTAACTTGTAGTGTTGGAACAATTTGAGCAGATTATCCATATCAGACGAATACACGGATTCATGGAATTCCCTTGTTAGCAGATTTTTCATCCCCTCCACAGGAACGAAGGATCCGCCATGAAATGAGTTCAATATGCGCTCTACCGTTGGGTGAGAGGAGATTTTTTGGCGCATGATTTCTGTGAAGAGATCTTCGTGAAAAAGAACAAACCCGGCATCATAGGCCGTAAAGCCCTCTTTTGTTAGTCGAAAGCTCTTGGATCTTTGTCTGGACTGTTGCCCGGACTGTGCCCAGATTTCCGCTGCTGCCCCCACCGTTTCTAATAAGGATCTCCTGTCGCGGAAAGGTTCTGGTGGAAAAACTGGTGTGGCCCGTGAGGGTTGGGGGATTTCATAGGCCAAATCCAGTTCCACCAAAAATTCGGCGGCGTCAAAGGACCCCACAATATCTTGTTCACCGCCAATCCTTTTGAGGGTTTCTTCGAGGTACTCAAATTTAATACCCATCGGTATCGGCAACCCCAAAAATATCGCCGTCCTTTCCAACCAAGTCGAACTATTCTTGTCCGTCTTATTCCTATTATTTTCCCATGGGAAACAACGAGGGCCGAGACATGGGCCAAGAGTTTTCGGCCGCCTTGCCTACGAGCGGCGGGGGGACGTGGGACGACCTGTAGTAAGTAACCCGGTTCGATGCTTGGTCCCAATCCTTGAAGTACTCTCGACGCCAGTGTCCCTCTTTGGTACGGTAAACTATTGTGGCCCATGCCATTTCGAGCCGTCTGGAGAATCGTGTGCAGTGCGACGCAGCCATGCGCCACATTCCAGCCGCTGACCAGCTCAGCGTAGGGTACTCGACGTGGCCGCAGGTGGTTTATTCTGCCCAAACGCCTTATTGGTGTAGTTCTGCAACATGTTCATAGCCCACGCTTCATGCATCCCCCCCAATCCCGCCGCAACAATCGTAAGAGGCGACATACTAGCTCCTCCAACTCCGTGGACGACTATGCTAGCCAGCAGACCGACGAAACCTCCCATGACGGCACCGACCAGTGGTTTTACGAGGTACCACATTCCAAATCTCCCATCGAGGTCCATACGGATACGATGCGTGTACAAACCACTGATGGCAAACAGACTCGCTCCGATGGCCCCGGCAACTGCGCTGACCAATGCGATTAGCGCCAGTTGGCCTCCGCCAAGGGCGTTAATAATCCAGTGACGATGGGGAATGACCAGGAGAATCCATAAGGCGATGAAAGCGGCGTGATACCCAACGTAAAACCACGGGCGCCAACTAGTCGAATAATCGTATCGTGCCCTGACCACCTCTACTTCGTTTCGGAGATATCGTAGGGTCAAGTCGGATACCAGATTGTCCCCGGACAGGCCTTGAATCGCATCGCCAAACATCCTCCATAAATAA
>JAJYTS010000100.1 GCA_021792935.1 Bacillota bacterium
TAGCACGACACAACGGGAGGAGCAAGAATTTGGCTCTGCCGAGCCACGGGCTTATATCCCCAGGCGTAAACGCCGGGGCTTTACGCCCGATTTTGGTAAGATATCGAAAACCGTCCCCTTCGGCACCAATAAGGTTGGCCGCCGGCACCCGGCACTCGTCAAAAAACAGCTCCGCCGTATCCTGACTATGTTGACCCAATTTAGAAAACACGCGGCCCCGCCGAAAACCCGGCGAGTTCGCTTCCACCGCGATCAGGCTCATCCCGTCATGCGGCGGCACTGAAGCGGGATTGGCTTTGACGGCCACCAGAATGAGGTCTGCCTGGCCGCCGTTGGTAATGAAGGTCTTGTGACCGGAAATGACGTAGCGCTCACCGTCGCGTACAGCCGTGGTCCGGATCGAAGCCAAGTCGGATCCCGCCTCCGGTTCAGTCATAGCAATGGCGGTGATAATTCGCCCCGCTACACATCCAGGAAGCCAACGGGCTTTCTGCTCCGGCGTGCCGTAATCGACCAGATACGGCACCACAATGTCGTTGTGAAGGCCAATACCGGCAAGGCCCGAGCCGACCCGTTCCAATTCTTCCGTAATCACTACCGCGTATCCAAAATCCGCCCCCGATCCGCCGTACTCCGGGGGCACCCTCGGACAGAGATATCCCTGCCGCCCCATGTCCTGCCAAAACTCCCGCGGCACGCGCTGGGCCTTCTCCCAAGCGGAAAAGTTCGGCACTGCTTCGCTTTGGAGGTAGCGGCGCAATACCTGGCGGAATTGGTGGTGTTCGGCGCGGAGATATGGGTGGGCCATAGACGGCTCCTCCTTTAGCGTGGGGCCATACGAATGGCGCCATCCAATCGAATAACCTCACCATTAATCATGGGATTCTCGACAATATGGCGTGCCAAGAGCCCGTATTCACGCGGTGAGCCCAAGCGCTTGGGAAACGGGACCTGCTCCCCCAGCGAGCGCCGCGCCTCTTCCGACAAGAGGCCCAACATGGGCGTATCAAAAATCCCCGGGGCAATGGAGACTACCCGGATCCCGTAGTGCGCGAACTCGCGGGCGATGGGAAGCGTCATGCCGACAATCGCGCCCTTTGAGGCGGAGTAAGCAGCCTGCCCGATCTGCCCTTCGTAGGCGGCCACCGACGCCGTTTGAATAATAACGCCACGCTCCCCGTCTTCCCCAGCCGCCAGTGACTTCATGGCCCAACCTGCCCAGCGGGACACGTTAAAGGTTCCGAGCACGTTCACCATGAACACACGCTGGAACGTATCCAGAGAATGTGGTTCCTGTTTTCCCAGTACTCGGGCGGCAATACCGATTCCGGCACAGTTGACAACACCGTTGAGGCTACCAAACCGCCGTACAGTATCCTCGACCGCATTTTTAACGCCCGCATCGTCGGTCACGTCGAGGGGATAGAAGGCAGCGTTTAACTTGTGAGCCGCACTCGCTCCCCGCTCACGGTCCCGGTCGAAAATGGCCACTTCAGCACCCGCTTCGCGAAATATCTCGGCGGTGGCCATACCTAATCCCGAACCACCGCCGGTAATGATAAAGACCGCGTCTTTCAGTTCCACTTCCATTCCTCCCATCTCAAACTTGCTGTAGATACTGTCGAGCTTCCCTTAACGTCAACACCGGTGTGAGGCAACAATCCACACGCCGGCCCAAATCCGTCCAATCAACCAGAGGGCGAGACCGAAACAAGTCGATCAATTCCCGAAACACCGGGTTGTCGGACGTGGCGGCACTATGGTGATGGGCAACCCACCCTTCTCGGCCGACCTCCCGGCAAAACGCTTCCCAGAACTTAAATTCCAGCGCGCCCAGCGCTATCCACCTCCCGTCCTGTGTCTCGTACAGGTGATATGAGACCGATTGGCCGGTTAATTCCGGCACCCCATTGGTCAACTGCGCCGTTGCGTCAATCGCGTCATGCATCATTAATAGCCGCCTTAATGCACCGGTCATCGACACATCGAGAAATGTGCCCTGACCCGACCGCTGGCGTGCGACCAATGCGGCCAGGATCGCCTCCACGGCAGCCTGGCCACCTAGGTAATCTGCCCACTGAACAGTTGGTATAATGGGGTGGTCGTTGATGTCATGATGCTGGGACAGCATACCGCTGACCGCCATATAATTGATATCATGGCCGGCATATCGGGCCCACGGGCCGACTTGGCCATATCCCGTCAACGCGCAGTAAACCAGCCGCGAATTGATTTCTTTTAGACGGTCATAGCCGATGTCGAGTCGTTCCGCCACGCCGGGGCGAAATCCATGAAGGAGAACGTCAGCGTCCTTGGCCATGTGATAGAGTTGCAGTCTCCCCGCCTTGGTTTTGAGGTCAATATGAAAGACCTGTTTCCCGGAAATATAAACCTGATACACCAACCCGACCCCATCTTGCTGGGGCCGGGCAAACCGGGCAGGGTCCCCTCCCGGCGGTTCCACCTTCCACACTGTAGCCCCCAACTCTGCCAATCGGGTGGTTGCATAGGGACCGGGCAGCAAGGTGCTAAGATCCAGCACTAAATTGCCCTTCAGCATTACCAAGCCCCCCAAAAGCTGTTTATTTCGATTGTAGACATTTTCGCAGCGTAAGGATACCGGTCTGGGGGCATTGACCGCCACTTACCTGCGAAGGATTGGGCAAAAATAGGTCATCGCTCTCTTGGAACCATAATATTTTCACATACATAAAAAGTCTGGCTCATGGAACAGCGATCCACCCACTAACCAAAAGAAAGATTGCCTATAGCGCACCACAACTTTCTATAATGGGCAAACACTGTGGCCCGGCCTATAATAGCACGCGCTTATGACCGAAGGGAATCTCCTGATCAACCCCAGAGGAGGAGATATCCCCTTGCGATGCGATCGTTCACTCCCGAAAGGGAGGGACGACCGTTCGTCCCCGCAAGGGAACGGTCCCCGGGCCTAAAAGAGGCCCGGGCTTTACGCTTGCTTCCGGCAAAAAGCGCGCTGCCACACCGTCGTTCTCGGGAGGCGAGGACGCCAGCCGGATAAGCCGACCGACTTTCCCATAGCCTCGCCATCGGCAGAGAGGCGGCTCGGCATCGATTCGCGGCGCATAGCCACCCGCCTCGAGATCCGTAAGCGGGCTAATGTCCACGAAGCCCGGGTTGGAGTCCGTTGCAAAAACGAAAGTTTTGACATGTCTAGCCCTGCGGCTGTCGCCTAAGCAGGGGAATGCGTGGGTATTGTCTTCAAGACGCGTTGTGCTGACCGGCCCGCGCCAATCGTTCCGGATCAATATGGGCAGTTCCCCACAGGCCGATCAACACCCACACCGCGACAACGATGGGTCCCAACACGATCGGCCATGGAAACGGATACACCGTAAACCATATTCCTAACATAACCAAAATGCTGCTGACAATCGGAGCCACAACGTGGGCAAACCAACGGAACCCACCCACGCGGCGATAGAACTGGGGCAACGCAATGTTGGCTAAAATGTGCCCGACGAACAAGGCAACAGACGAAATGGTGGCAAGGACCAAGAACCCGTTAAACGGACTGAATATGAGACCAGCCAAGTAGCTCACGATGAAGGCAACAATGATAGACCACAGGATAGCCGTATGAGGAGAATGATACCGCGGGTGGACGTGCTGGAAAGCCTTAGGCAGCAGGACGCCATCGCGTGCAAAGGCATATATCATCCGTACCAGTGAGTTCTGAGGCGCCAGCGACCCCGCCAACAGGCTGTTAATGATAAACACTAGCAGGACAATGGCCATCGGTAAGTCTAGGTCATGCCTCGCCAAAATCACACCGGGGATGCTGGCGGCGACAAATGATCCCATTTTGTTCGGACCCCAGCCGACGGTGAGCGCATATGACACTAGCAGGAACAAACCGGCCGCGAATCCAAAAGAGGTTATCACTGCATTCCGAATAAGGCGATGAGGTTGATGCGTTTCTTCCCCCAAAGTGACGGCCCCACTCGAGCCGGACATGGAAAACATCGCTAAAATCATCCCAATCCCTATCCCGGACCAGCCATGTAACGCCAATGAAGGCTTCGTAAAAACGGCGCCGGTATTGTGGGTGTGGGGAAAAACAATAATGCCGATCGCAACCACAACCAGCACCAGTACCTCGACCGCTCCCGTCCATAGCGAATACTGCAGGGACGGGCGGATGCCGTGGTAAGCGAAATACAACACGAAGAGATAAATAAGCGCCATGAGCACGACCCAGCTTTCGGCCGGCAGATGGCCGTGAAAATAGCTCACCAGCCCCGGAACGAAAACGCCCGCGACAAAAAGCGCGGCATTAGTCAACACCATGAAATACGACAACATAAAGAGCCACCCGGTGATGACTCCTGCGCGCGGACTCCACCCCTGACTGACATAATTGTAAAAGCCGCCCGCACTAGCAATGTGCCGGGAGAATTGGACGGTCGTATTGATAGTGAAGGCCGCGGCAATAATCGCCAAAATATACGTCAGGGGTAAAGCTCCCAAGGCGTAGGCTGCCGCTCCAGTTAAGGTGGCGGCCATAGCCCCGGCGGGCGATACCAGGGATATAGATTGATACGTCAATTGCCAGAATCCTACAGACCCCGATTGAAGCGATTGCTGCGTCTGTTCAGCCATCGTACTCTCCTTTCCGTCATACGGGGACAAATAATCTAAATCTAAGCTCGCACCAATAAGGTATCTGGTCTACGTCTCCGAGACAACACCAAAATGCGAGCCTCCCATTCGTTGGACAGCGAAGAGAATATTTCCATATCCTTCAGGCTCTGAAAATTCAGGCGTATCCAAGGGAGCGCTTGTCGCTAGAAATGGGCTACGATATATCAGCAACAACCGTCGGCAGTCTTCCTGCGCTCGCGTTGCCGAAGTCGTATCCCTTGGTGCATTTCACGTTGCCGTTGGATGAAGCCCTTCTTGAGCCCCACCTGGACTGTCTTCCGTTTTTTGCGAATCTATTCGGTGTGCCGATTCTGATATCGCTGGCAATTACTTGCCTAGGCGGCGTTACTTAGCAATTTATTCCTCTCGATGTCTTTACCATAATCTATCCGACTGCGGCGGTACAACCGTGATCGAAATCACTCGAGCCCCCCGAATATTAAGGAAAATCGGTGGCAGCATATAAGGGACCTCCCGCCAGTGTGCCGATAACGTGGTCCGCCTATTCATCGGTCTTGAAACGTGCTAGCTTTTTCGCCTTGGAATAAGCGGACCGCATACTTCTATTCCACCATCCCCGCGATAGGTCAAATCTTCCGGCGGATTTGCCCGACGGTTGTGCCGCATATGATGAGCAAAGGTGAGAAGTTGTGAAGCCTCCACAACGCAGACCACTTATGGTCTCTGAAAGAGGACTGTTCGCTACAGGACCGTCCTTGCAGGATTTAGGCAGTAACAGGCCTTTTTACGAGCAAGAGGGTTATTTGGGTCGCACGCGAGTGGCCAAACTGAAGGGACCTCCCGGTTTCACCGTCAAACCGTTCCACTGCGGAGGCCCCACAATCCGGCGCCGGACTCAAATTCACAGCACGAAGCCGGAGGCCGTGGCCCCGGGCTTGCCTCTCTCCTCACACCTTTGGAGTTCCGCCTTACACTCTCGTTCCTATTATCCCTGGCTGCAATTGCAGGTTGAACACGAGCAGTTTGTGGCGCCCTGCGAACAGGTGCAATCCTGCCCGCAGGCACCCGTCTGGCAGGCCGTACAGCAACAATGTTTTGCCATTTACCAACCCCTCCTTTATCGATGAATGACATCAGCATTCCCATCATGGTCTTTCGACATGTACGAATCCGCACGAGGGTGTCTTGTGGG
>JAJYTS010000013.1 GCA_021792935.1 Bacillota bacterium
TCCGAT
Source organism: Bacillota bacterium (assembly GCA_021792935.1). Classification (GTDB taxonomy): domain Bacteria; phylum Bacillota; class Sulfobacillia; order Sulfobacillales; family Sulfobacillaceae; genus Sulfobacillus_B. The sequence goes on from JAJYTS010000013.1 coordinate 7, forward strand.
CTCGCCTTCTGGCAGCGTGTCTAAAATTCCTTCCAAAATCCCCAATTTGCCCTTGGCCTTGCGCACAGCGATATGCCCATTCAAGGCCAGAGCGATACCCGCCGAATCATAGCCGCGATATTCCAGCTTTTTCAGCCCATTCAACAGGAAAGGAAGAGCATCGCCCTCCGTGCTGACGAAGCCTACAATTCCGCACAATTTGACTCGCCTCCATTATGAAGTTGAGTCGGTCTCAGCCGCACGGTTTTGTGTCGTCCTTACAGACGACCTTTGTCCGTGAGTTAACGGCTGCTGAGTAGCCGGAGGTCACCCGCCGAATACTTCGAGATCCCTCTCCTCGTCAACCCCGCTTTAGGGTTCCGGCGCTCTTTAACGCTGCGCCTCGGCCGACTCCAAGGCTTCGCGCACCCCCGCTTGCAGCCGGTGGGACCACTGTTCAATGCGTTCCACATCCCTCCCTTCCAACATGATGCGCAAGAGCGGCTCGGTGCCAGAAGGCCGAATCAGCACTCGCCCTTCATCACCCAATTCCGCCTTTGCCTGTTCCACCAATTCCGAAAGACCGGGAATGGAACGCCACTCCCGCAATGGTCCATCAAGAGGCACATTGGTAAGCACCTGCGGATATCGCTCCACATCGGACACCGCCTGAGACAAGTCCATGCCTTCGTCCGCCAGTGCCGCCAATAGCGCCAACCCCGTCAAAAGGCCGTCTCCCGTTTCCGTCCACTGCTTGACAATAATATGCCCCGATTGCTCCCCACCCAATTGCGCCCCACAATCCCGCATGGTCTTGGCCACCCAACGGTCCCCGACCGGGGTACGCAGCAAACGGATCCCGCGTGCCTGCAAAGCCCGTTCCAGCCCCAAATTGGACATCACGGTGGCCACTACCTCGCGATTGACCAACGCGCCTTGGCGATCCAAATGGGACGCCAGCACATACAGTATCTCATCCCCGTCAACAATGCGGCCCGCGCCGCTTACGGCAATCACCCGATCCGCATCGCCGTCAAACGCCAGCCCCAGGGAGGCACCCATCCGCAATACCGCATCCCGCACATGCTCCGGGTGGGTAGCCCCGCAGCCCACGTTAATTGCCTCGCCGATGGGCTCCCCGTTTAACACGGTCGTAGGAACGCCCAGCATTTGAAATACCTGAGGCGCGGTGGCAGCGGCCGCTCCATGGGCCACATCGATAACAATCGGCCCCTGGGGAAGCAATCCCGCGAAAATCGATGCCAAATACCGATGATAGGCGAGGACGGCCGAATTCTCATGATGAAGTATCCGTCCGATTCGGCCAGAACTCGGCTTAGGCCAGCGCCCACTGGAGATTGCTTCCTCCACGCGCCGCTCCCGCTCCGGCTCCCACTTGCGGCCAGCATTATCAATGAGCTTGATGCCATTATACTCAGGGGGATTATGCGAGGCCGAAATCATGATTCCGGCATCAGCCCGCATGGCGCCAATGAGGTAGGCTAACGCTGGCGTGGGCACCATACCCGCCAATATCACATCCACTCCGCACTCCGCCAAACCCGCCGCCAGTGCGGATTCCAGCATCGGGCTGGAAACCCGGGTGTCACGGCCAATCAATACCTTAGCGGGGCTGTCCAGTTCCGCCGCCGTCCCACGTGCGACATCCAACGCCAACGAAACGGTTAACTGGTTGTTCGCGATACCTCGCACCCCGTCCGTGCCAAACAACGCCAACCATATCCCTTCCTTTGCTACCTCACCTTATTATCCCGTTGGAGCAATGGTGACTGTTACGGTAACCTCCCCCGAACTTACCAGGGTTGTCCCTTTGGGAACCACTACCGGCACCGAAACGCTGATATTCCCCGTCTTTCCGGTGACGTCTATCGGAGTGGTATCAATGCGATTAATCCCTTTTAACGTCGATCTAGTTCCCGACAAGGTTACCGATGACGGATATACCGCGATATTGGATACCGAGTAACCCGTCGCTGTCTTTCCGCTAATTTGCCCAACAACCGGCACAATCTTCTGCGGTGGTTTTACCTGAATATTAGCCGTTATCCGAGCGGTAGGCGGATACACCTGCACCTTGGGGACCACTGCTCCCCGGCTGTTGATGGGATACAGCAGCACATCCTGGCTGAACCGGCTGGAACGACCGGCAATATTCAGAGTTCCGGTTACCGACCGCACCTGATTCAACTGGCCGGTAGGCCCGGAAATCAGGGCCTGCGTGAGATTGCTCTTGTACCCAATCAACTCATCCCCTGATGCCGGTTGTCCCGTGATGTGCGCGACCACTGGCACCTTCTGCCGCCCCAGTTGCGCCACCGATACCACCACCCGGTTGGGAGTAACGTTTACAACCCCCACGCCTGGCGGCACCGAACCGGTTACTTTCAGCGAATAGGTGCCAGGCCGGGTAATATTAGACAACTTAATGGAGGCGGACACTTCATTGGCAATGGTATTTGAACCCACCGTCGCGGGCAGCCCTTTAATCTGCACGGTCACTGTGGCAGGAGAAATGGACAGTACCGTAAGCCGAGGGTTTAAGGTGGGGAATCCTACGGCGACAGACCCCAATATGCGGTTCTGAAGTTGATTGGATCCTGCTCCCGCCTGAAACCAAATGAAAATGGCCACAATCACCGACAAGATTTTTAAAACCGTGTTGTTTTCCAACAGCCGATCCATCATGAGGGCGCACCTCGGTGCCACAATCGGCTCAGCGACGGCGGATGCGGACGCGATCGCAAATATCTAAAGAGCATTTCCCGAAGCGCGCGGTCTTCCAAACGCCGATACAAACGGCCCTCAATGGCCACCGACACCCAGCCGGTTTCCTCACTGACGGCCACCGCCATGGCGTCGGACTGTTCGCTGATGCCGATGGCGGCACGATGCCGGCTGCCGAGCTCGCTGCCCGGTTGAGCGCTGTCCGTCAACGGCAAAAAGGCGGCCGCTGCTACCACGCGGTCACCGCGAATAATGGCGGCTCCATCATGCAAAGGAGTATTAGGGACAAAAATATTCTCTAAAAGCGCGGCACTCACGGCGGCGTCAATAGCGGTGCCGGTGGCGGCATACTCTGCCAATCCTGTTTGCCGCTCAATTACCATCAGAGCTCCCGTGCGGCTTCGCGACAGACGGTCGGCCGCGCGCGCCAACTCATCTATCATGCGGGACACGTCCACCTCTTCCCGATAGACCATCACCTGCGAAAAAAAACGACCTTGCCCCAACTGTTCCAACGCCCGCCGCAGTTCCGGCTGAAAAACGATGGGGATTGCCACAATCAGCATGGTTTGAATGTCTTTAAGCACCATGTGGGTGGCACTTAACTTTAACCAGTTGGAAACCGGGACCGCCAACAGCAAGAGCACAATTCCCTTGATTAACTGCACGGCGCGGGTCCCGCGAATCAGAAGAAAAAGACGGTACACGCCATACGAGACGATAGCCACATCCACGACCGAGATGAGGCTGGACAGGAGCGTCATGTTTTGTATGAAGGATATCATGCGTTATCCCCCGCATTATATATTCCATCCATAGGTTACCACAGTTCGTCCCACACGCGATCTTCACACGCATATTACCACTGAGACACTTTTCTGGTATGCTAGACTAATTTTGGAGGCCATCGCAACACCACTATGATTAAGGGGGATGCGACAACGGCACGGACAGGCATGCGCGGCATAAATTCCGTATCCAAAACATCCGCCTTGAGGCGAACCTATCGCATCATTTTTTTGTTTATGTCCATCCTGGCGGAATTATTATGGTATGCCCTAACCTTAAAAAATCAGCCCCCCGATGTGTCGGAGCCAAAATTTTCCGCTCTTTACCAGCGCCAGGCCAAGCGCTTTACCCGCAATGCCGAAGAAATGGGCGGCTTGCTGATTAAAGTTGGGCAATTCCTATCCAGCCGCGTCGACCTTCTTCCCAAGCCCTTTCTGACGGAACTGACCAAATTGCAAGACCGCGTGCAGGCAGCTCCCTGGGACGAAGTCAGGCCCATCCTCGAGAACGATTTAGGGCCCCTGGCATCGCGGTTTCTATGGTTTTCCGACACCCCGCTGGCAGCCGCTTCGCTGGGACAAGTCTATGAAGCGGTGCTCTTGCAAGGAGACCGGGTAGCCGTTAAAGTGCAGCGGCCCAAGATTAACCAGATTGTTCAAGCCGACCTGCAGGCGTTGGGATGGGTGGTGCGTCTGTTAACCCGCGTAACCGAGTTTGGCGCCACTTTTAATTTGCCCACGGTGCTGCGCGAGTTTCGTCGATTCGTCTTTGAAGAATTGGACTATCACCGCGAATTGGCCAATACGGAACGCATCCGCCATTATCTTCAAGGGCAACCCCATGTCATTATTCCCAAGACCTACGCGGAGCTTTCCACCGAGCGGGTTCTGGTCATGGAATTTTTCCAGGGGATTAAGATTGACGACGTGGCGCGACTTAAAGAAGCGGGCATCGCGCCGGAATTGGTGGCGGAACGCCTTATCCGCCTGTACTTGTATATGGTGATGGAGTCCGGCGTCTATCATGCCGACCCCCACGCGGGAAACATCTTAGTCAATCCTGCCGGGGATCTCATTCTTTTAGACTACGGCATGGTAGGAAATCTTGACATTGCCACCAAACGCAATATCAGGCGGCTTTTCGTGGCGGTGTCGGGGCGCGACCCCGGCGCTCTCCTGCAAGCCATGGCCGTCTTGGGAATGCTGCGGCCGGATGCCGATATGACCCAGCTTCGGCGCCGCGTCAGCTATCTCTTGGATCGCTACTACGCCGAGACCTTAGATCAACTTGGCCACCTTGATATTCCCCAGCTTTTACGGGACTTTGAAGCGGTTCTGCGCGACAAAGCTATTCAGGTACCGGGGCACTTCGCCTTTTTAGGACGGGCCATCGCCATTCTGGTGGGATTAGCCACGGCCCTGTACCCCGAAATTAATCTGGTGCAGCTGTTCGCTCCTTACGCCCATCGCTTTGTCACGGAGGAGTCGGGGGGCACGGCCGGATTCGTGGCCCGACAGACCGAGCGGTACGCACGAACCTTAGCGGAATTGCCCCTGCTGTCCGCCAAGGTGCTTCACCGCATGGAACAAGGAGAATTAGAAACCCAGGTGGAGTGGATTCAAGGCAGCCAAGGATTGCGTCACCTCCATTCTTCCCTGCGGGGACTGACGGCGGGAGTTTATGCGGCCGCATCCCTTATTTCTGGGGCGCTGCTATTATCCCCTCACCCGTGGTTGGCCCGCATCCTCTTCGCCCTAGCGATTATCATCGTCATCGGCCGCTGGTGGCGCGGGCGTCGGGAATAAGTCCGGCACTCTTTTCCTCGCATATCCCTTCTCATCACTGCTTCGCCACCCCCAGTCGCTCCATCTACCGACTGCCGTATTCTTTTTGCGCGCCCGGGACAATCTAGACTTAATGGCGATTTTTGCGTGATGACATAAAACTTGCCAATTTCCCCAATCTGGAGGTCCCGCATGGAAAAGCGAAGCCCGTTGAAGCGCTCGTTGGACTATTTGCATCGAGGGCGGCTGTTAAGTCAAGGGTGGTCCGAGGAAAGCCCGCGCTCACGCGAATGGGAAGATTTATACCGGGCCCGTTGGCAGCATGACAAGGTGGTGCGCTCCACCCATGGAGTTAACTGCACCGGGTCGTGCAGTTGGAAAATCTTCGTGAAAAACGGCATCATTACCTGGGAAACCCAGCAAACCGACTATCCCTCCATGGGTCCTGATTTCCCCGAATATGAACCGCGAGGCTGCCCCCGGGGAGCCAGCTTTTCCTGGTATGAGTATAGCCCCTTGCGCATCAAGTATCCCTATGTCCGCCAGTCGCTGCTCCACGCCTGGCGCACTCTGCTGGACACCCATGGCAATCCTGTCGACGCCTGCCACGCTCTCACCCATGACCCCGAACTACGCGCCCAATATGTGAGCCAGCGCGGAAAGGGCGGATTCGTGCGCTCAAGCTGGGAAGAGGTGGAGACACTCATCTCCGCCGCCCTGATTGACACCATCAAAACCTATGGTCCCGATCGCGTCTTCGGATTTACCCCCATCCCCGCCATGTCCATGGTGAGCTACGCCTCCGGATCCCGCTTTCTCTCACTGCTGGGAGGGGCAATGCTAAGCTTTTACGACCATTACGCCGACCTGCCGCCGGCGTCTCCCCAGGTCTGGGGTGAGCAGACCGATGTTCCTGAAAGCGCCGATTGGTACAATGCCGGCTATCTCATTATTTGGGGCACGAATCTTCCCATGACCCGAACCCCGGATGCCCACTATATGGTCGAGGCCCGACTTAACGGCACTAAAGTGGTGGGGGTAAGTCCCGACTACTCCGAATACGTTAAATTCGCCGATGTGTGGCTGGCGGTGAAGCCGGGAACAGACGGCGCCTTGGCCATGGCCATGACTCACGTCATTCTCAAGGAGTTTTACGTAGACCGCTCCACTCCTTATTTCTTGGAGTACATCAAACAAAACACCGACCTGCCGTTTCTCGTGCATCTCGACCAAAAGTCTTCGGACGGCCCCTTCCTGACAGGACGCTTTCTTATGGCGACCGATGTTGAGATGGGAATCGACAACGGGGAATGGAAGCCCACAATGTGGGATCAAGAACGGGGAAAACCCGTCATTCCCGTCGGCAGCTTGGGGTTTCGCTGGGACGGCGGCGGAAAGTGGAATATTAATTTAAAAGACGCTGGCGATGTTTCGATTCAACCCGCCATTAGTTTTGCGGACGACCACGACGAAATGGTCCCGGTGCTATTCCCCTATTTTGCCGCATCCGAGCCCTCCACCTATCAACGTCCGGTTCCCGCCAAACGCGTGCAAACCGCGGAGGGAAAATCTGTTCTAGTTACCACTGTCTTTGATTTGCTAATGGCGCATGTGGGCGTGTGCCGAGGATTGCCAGGGGAGGAGGCCATAACCTATGACAATCCGGAAGCCCCTTATACCCCGGCCTGGCAAGAAAAAATTACCGGAGTGGACCGCCAGCAAGCCATCATGATCGCGCGGGAATTCGCCTCCAACGCAGAAAAGACCCAGGGCCGCTCCATGATTGCCATGGGCGCGGGTACCAATCATTGGTACCATAGCGATGTGATTTACCGCGCCATGTTGAATCTGGTGTTTCTCACCGGGAGCGAAGGCGTGAACGGCGGGGGCTGGGCCCATTACGTCGGGCAGGAAAAAGTGCGCCCATTGGAAGGTTGGAGCGGCATCGCCTTTGCCCGCGACTGGCTTAAGCCAAGCCGCCTGCAGCAGGCCACCATGTTTTTCTACTTTGCCAGCGACCAGTTTCGTTTTGAGGAATTGCCCACCACATCGATGCTGGCACCGTTCGCCCCCCCTGACAGCGCCCGCCACCCCGCCGATTATCTGGCCCTGGCGGCCCGCTTAGGATGGATGCCCTCATTTCCTCAATTTGGGGAAAATCCCATCGACACCGTGACTCGGGCCCGCCAGGACGGAGCCAACACTGAGCAGGAAATTCAAGCGCACATCGTCAAACGTCTTAAGGAGAACTCACTGCAACTGGCCATTCACCGGCCGGACGCCCCAGAAAACTTCCCCCGCATCATGTTTGTGTGGCGCGCCAATCTGTTAGGCGCCAGCGCCAAAGGGCATGAGTACTTCCTGCAATATCTCTTGGGCGCCAGCGGCCACGTGATGGGGGGCGAAAGCGAGTACCGGCCCCAGGATATCGAAATGCCCAAGGAAGCGCCCCAGGGCAAATTGGACCTCTGGATTGATGTCGACTTTCGCATGACGTCCAGCGGCCTGTACGCCGATATTGTGCTTCCCGCCGCCACCTGGTACGAAAAGTACGACATTAGCACCACCGACATGCACCCTTTTATCCACCCCTTCAATCCGGCCATTACCCCTCCCTGGCAGGCACGGCCCGATTGGGACATTTTTACCGGCTTGGCCCATCAGTTTTCCAGCATGGCGTCGCAATATCTCCCCGCTCAGGATGATATTGTCATGAGTCCCTTGCTGCACGACTCCCCCGAGGAACTCTCCCAACCCTATGGTCAGGTGCGCGATTGGCGAGCCGGGGACGTGGAGCCCATTCCCGGACGCACTATGCCTAAATTGGTGCTCGTCCACCGCGACTATCCCCATCTTTATGAGCACATGGTTAGCATCGGCCCCAATATTGAGCGGGCCGTCGGCGCCAAGGGAATCAGCATCTCGGGAAAGAACGCCTATGCCGAACTAAAGCACCTTTTGGGGGTCACTCCCCAGGGGCGGCCCAGCATCAGCCGCGACAATCAAGCCGCCAACGCCATTCTCATTCTATCGGGCGCCAGCAACGGCAAACGCGCGGTGGAAGAATGGGAATCCCTGGAGAAGGTGACGGGTTTAGAACTCCAGAAAATTGCCGCGCCGCGTCAAGATGAGCTCTTTCTAATGGCCGACATTACGGCGCAACCCCGCCTCGCTATTGCCGGACCGGTGTGGAGCGGTCTGGAATCCGAAGGCCGCCGCTACTCGCCCTTTACGGTTAACGTGGAATACCGGGTGCCCTGGCGCACCTTGACCGGTCGCCAACATTTTTATCTTGATCACGAAATCATGCGCAATTTTGGCGAAGTGCTGCCGATTTACCGGCCGCCTCTGGACCTGACCGTGTTTGAGTTGCCGGACAATCCCCAAAGCAGCATCGTGGTGCGCTATCTCACACCCCATCAAAAATGGGGAATTCATTCCACCTACGCGGATAATCCGCGCATGACCACCCTGTTTCGGGGAGGCCAGACGGTATGGATGAGCCCCCAGGACGCCTACAAAATTCACTGCCATGACAACGACTGGATTGAACTGTACAACCAAAACGGGGTGATTATCGCCAGAGCGGTAATAAGCCACCGTATTCCCAAGGGGACGGTGCTAATGTACCACGCTCAAGACCGTACCGTTGGCGTGCCCGTCGCCCCCGCCACCGGCGATCGCGGCGGTACCCATAACAGCACCACCCGCACCCTGGTGAAACCCACCCACGTCATTGGCGGATATGCCCAATTCAGCTACGACTTCAATTATTGGGGGCCGACCGGCCATCAACGCGACACCAAAGTGCGCATACGAAAAGTGGAGGAGGTGCGGTGGGAATGAAAATCAAGGCTCAAGTTTGCATGGTGATGCATCTGGACAAATGCATCGGCTGCCATACCTGCAGCGTCACCTGCAAAAACACCTGGACCAATCGGCCCGGCACCGAGTATATCTGGTTCAACAATGTAGAGACCAGACCCGGAGTGGGATACCCGCAGGAGTGGGAAAACCAGCAGCGCTACCGGGGCGGCTGGACTCTTCGCAACGGCAAGCTGACCCTGCGTGCCGGAGGTCCGGCCACCAAGCTGGCCAATATTTTCTACAACCCGGACTTGCCGGCTCTGGACGACTTCTATGAACCCTGGAGCTATGACTATGACGCCCTTATCAATAGTCCCCAGCAAAAAATACAACCGGTGGCGCGGCCCTTCTCATCCATCACCGGGGAGTGGATGGACACCCCCAAATGGGGGCCCAACTGGGATGACGATCTGGCCGGGGGACCCGAAATCGCCGCCCGCGATCCCAATCTCAAACATCTGCAAGAACACGTCGCCATGGAATTCGAGTCCGCCTTTATGATGTATCTGCCCCGTATCTGCGAGCATTGCCTCAATCCCTCCTGCGTGGCCTCATGCCCCTCCGGCGCCATTTACAAGCGGGAGGAAGACGGCATTGTGCTGGTGGACCAGGATGCCTGCCGGGGATGGCGATTTTGCATTAGCGGCTGCCCCTACAAAAAAGTTTACTTTAACTGGAATACTCACAAGGCGGAGAAATGCAACTTCTGCTATCCCCGTATTGAGGCGGGCCTCCCCACCGTTTGCTCAGAAACCTGCGTGGGACGCATTCGCTATATCGGCGTGATCTTGTACGATGCCGACCGAGTGCGTGAAGCGGCGCAGGTGCAGAACGAAAAAGATTTGTATCCAGCCCAGCTCTCCGTGTTTTTGGATCCCTTCGACCCGACGGTGATTGAGGAGGCGCGCCGCGCGGGAATCAGCGACGCCTGGATAGACTCGGCCCAGCGTTCCCCCGTCTATCTGCTGGCGCTTAAATGGCGAGTGGCCTTGCCCCTGCATCCTGAATACCGCACCCTGCCCATGGTGTGGTACGTGCCTCCCTTAAGCCCCATGCTCACGGTCATGCCCAACAGCGAGCGGGTTGGCCCCATGGATATTTTCCCCACCATCGATCAGATGCGCATCCCGGTGGAATATCTGGCCAGCCTGTTATCCGCCGGCGACACGCAGGTGATTCGCACGGTTCTGGGAAAGCTATGGGCCATGCGCGTGCATATGCGCCACCATAAAACCGGCGAGGAGGTCCCGAATCAGTTGTACCACGACATCGGCATGCCGGCGGAGGAATTGGAGCGGATGGCGCGCTTGCTGGCCGTTGCCAAATATCAGGAACGGTATGTCATTCCCACGGCGGAACGGGGCGCCGATCCTGATTTGGTGTATGTACAGGGCGCCTGCAGTCTGGAATCTATCGCCCCGGTGGAAGGGTTTATTCCCAGCGTATCGGTCAATAAGCCGCAATAGGGGGTTGTCCATGGACACGACACAACGGGTATTGCTGAAAATCGCATCGTTGCTCTTGGATTACCCGGATACCCAATGGCATCGGGATTTGGAGGCGGCACGGCTGGCGATGCGGGAGTTCCCCGACTCGTCCCAGGCCCGCGCCGGTCTCAAAACCTTGCGGACATTGGCCGGCATGAGCCCTACGGAACTAGAGCAGCACTATGTCCAGCTATTTGACTTTAGCGACAAGCGCACCTTGTATCTTACCTGCCACGAGCTGGGCGACGACCGTGGACGGGGGCAGCGGCTGGTCGATCTGCAGCAAGTGATGTTCGACGGGCAGTGCGCCATCCGCGACAATACACTTCCCGACTATCTGCCCGCCTGGCTGGAATATTTGGCAATCGCCAAGACCGAGCCGCCCCGCATAGGAGGGCGGGTCGCCTACGCCTTGTCCCGCATCATCGCCGAACTACCGGATGAATCCCCATATCATGCCTTATTGGTCTGGATCCTAGACTTGCTTCCGCAACCGGATGGCGGCATGGCCAAGGAAGTCCGTCCGCCTGATGACGAGCGCAACATGCCGTTTCCCCTTATCCATGGAGATTTGGAAGAATCTCCGACTATTTGGGAGGTGCCACGCCGTTGAACCTATTTTTCTGGGTGATTCTTCCCTATATCACTGTGACAATCCTCGTGCTGGGCCTGCTTGTCCGCTACAATTTCGACCAACTGGGATGGAGCGCGCGCTCCACCGAAATCTTTGAGAAACGGCAGCTCAAATGGGGCTCGCTCTTGTTTCACTGGGGGATTTTAGCCGCTTTTGTCGGCCATGTGGTGGGCATATTAATTCCCATCGCCGTATACCATGGGCTTGGCATTTCCAACGAAATGTATCACCGGGGCGCTATTCTGTTAGGTGGCATGGCAGGACTGGCGGCCTTAATCGGGCTGGTAATCCTAACCGTGAGGCGGCTCACCCATCCCCGGCTGAGACGCCACACCAGCTTCGCGGACTGGCTCACCACCGTGGTGCTGCTAGTGGTGATAGGGCTGGGGGACTGGATCACCCTAGGACACAATCTCTACGCCACCCCCTTTGAGTACCGCACCACTGTTGGCCCGTGGTTTCGAGGGCTCTTTGTCTTCAGCCCTCACGCCTATCTCATGACTGGAATACCCCTGGTATTTAAGATTCACATCGTGGCCAGCTACGTTTTTTGGATGATATTTCCCTTTACCCGGCTGGTGCACATTATAAGCGTCCCCTTTGCATACCTGCGCCGGGCTCCTATTCTGTACCGCTCGCGTCTCCGCTATCGCCCACAGTCTTAACAGCGGACGCCTGCGTCATTGCTGAAACGAAGGGGGCATTGAATGAAACCCGCGGGGCCCATACCGTTTTACACCGGCTCCTTTGCCGCGGTGATGGCCACCGGAATTGTCTCCACCGCGCTGCTTTTGTATCACCAAACCCTTATCTCCGACATTCTTATGGGTGTTGGCGTCCTCTTCTATCTCCTGCTGTGGTACCGCTATATGGCCCGCCTTATCCGCACGCCCCAGGCCATGTGGGATGACTTGACCAACGCCGCCACCACCTTCGGATTTATGACCATTGTGGCCGGGTCCAATGTGCTGGCAGTGCGCTTCCTTCTCGCGCATTGGCTGGGACTAGCCGTGGTGCTGGGCACCATCGCCCTGGTCATCTGGGCCCTCATGTTCTACACGGTGATGACCGCGCTCATCGTAGGCCCCGCCATCGAGCTTTCCGCCGTGAACGGCGGATGGCTCATCGCCATCGTAGCCCAGCAATCCATCGCCACCTTTCTCGCGGTTGTGATTACCGCGTCTCCCAGCCATGCGGACAGCCTGTTTTTGATATCGACCACCTTTTGGGCTATGGGTGTCATACTATATCTGGTATTCATCGTCCTCATCATCGATCGCCTGCTGTTCCGAGACGTCGAATGGGCCGATTTGCAGCCCCCCTACTGGATTAATATGGGCGCCACCGCCATCACGGTGCTGGCGAGCTCCCGCCTCCTGGTCATCCACCTGCGTACCCCGGCATTATTGACACTACGACCCTTTTTGGAAGGCTTCACACTGATGCTGTGGGCTTGGGGAACCTGGTGGATTCCCTTGCTGGTGATTCTGGGCCTATGGAAGTACTGGCGGGGCAAGGAATCCGTGCGATACCACCCCTCGCAATGGAGCATCGTCTTCCCATTAGGCATGTACTCCACCGCCACAACCACAATGGCCCGCATTCCCGGGTTTGAGCCCCTGCACCGGATTGGCGCCGGATTTGTTTGGATTGCTCTCGCGGCCTGGCTGTTAGTGGCGGCTTTGGGAGTCCGCGCGGCGGTGTTGAAGGCTTAAGAATGGGGGGCCCAAATCGCCCGTTTGCATATATAGCGTGACCTCACATGACTTCTAGGGTTTCTTCTTCCATTGATGCAATGGCTATAAACGGATATAATTTGGGTAGAATACTACCATAAGGAGCTTAAAATCAGACCATGCGAATAAAACCGTCGGCCAGTATCCGGCAGAACTACAATGAAATTGCGGATTTGTGCAAGTCCACGGGGGAACCTGTATATCTTACAAAAAATGGCGAAGGCGATCTCGTGGTAATGGATCTAGAGGCGTTTAGTCGCCGCGAGAAAATGTTGAAACTACGGGAAGAACTGCTGGCTGTGGAAGAGGACCGCCTGGCGGGACGCCTGGGATATACCCCCGATGAACTGGAGGTTTATTTAGACCACATTATTGATGGGGTTGAGCGTGGAAAAGATACCCAACTATAAAGTCGTTGTTTCCGACCGTTCGCGTCACATGTTGGGGAATCATCTCCTGTTTTTAGCTCAAAAGAGTCCCTCTGCCGCTAGAACACTAAATAGCGAGTTGCTGAACGCCATTCGTTCTCTTCATCAATTTCCGGAACGGTTTCCTTTTCTTGAGGCGGAATTTATCCCGTACAATAAGTACCATAAACTATTCATTGAAAAATGGTATCTAATTTTGTATCAGATTAAGGAGCGGACGGTATATATTGACTATATTGTCGATTGTCGGCAAGACTATCGTTGGTTGGTGCGGTAATGATAGCGAGAGTACCGCGGCGACCCGGGAATAGATTGCTTAGTAGATCCTTCTTGCGGTAATTCAGGGTGTTGGGCAACTAAAGCCGGCTATCACCCCTCAGAGTGGAGCATCGTTTTCCCCGTGAGGATGTACGCCACCGCCTTCGTCATGGATCACATGGGGGGACTATGGGTGCCAGCAGCGCATTGTCTCCCGTGCCCGGGCATTTGCAACGGTCAATAACTTCATGGCGGGACAAAAGCCCGATCAGCGACTTTCACGGCATGCCATAAAACATGAGGCTGCCCATAACGTTGACCCCATCGGAACGAGGAACTCGCACCTGCGCATGCGTCATTTGCCCCAGAGCCCAATTGGGCGATCTGCACAGGATTTACTACCTGGCTGACCTCAATCATTGGGTCGAACGATTATTCAGATCGTGGGACTGACCGAGAATTGATGGTCGATAGATATTGTCCGTATGCCTTGGCCTACCTCGCCGCTAGATTACTGGCATCGCAACCTTAACAGATAACGTCATAAGTTTAGGGGGAAGCCAACTTCTCCGATTGCGTCAATTCAGGACCCCTCCGTTTATGAAGGCGCCCATCAGCCCATGCCACCCCCAGCAGGATGGCGCACGCTCCAATGACTTGGCTCCAGTGCAGACGTTCACCCAAGAACACCCACCCCGCCACACCCGCGACCAAGGGAACAATATACAGCAAGAGGCTAGCCCTGGGAGCCCCCGCCACTTCTACGGCATTCTGCCACAAAGACAGGCTTATCACCGTGACAATCACGATAGCGTAAATCAAAGGAAGCCAGGTGGAGGCGCCCATTTTCCACACCGGCCGGTAGGACATAAAGGGCAGCACACCAATGGTGCCCACCAGACTAATCCACCCTACCTGAGCTAATCCCCGTACTGACACCTTAAGATAGTCGGTCATCAGCGCGAAGGCGCTCCAACCCGCCGCGGCCGCCAACGCGAACAGATCCCCCAAATATCCCCCGTGAATGGAGGCGCCCGCTAAAAGCGCCACACCCCCCAGAGACAGCAAAGCTCCCCACCACATCTTGGGGCCGGTGGCCTTGCCGCCCACCAGCCTTTTCCAGAGCAGGGTCAAGAGCGGGGATAAACAAAAAATCACTGCCACATTGGCTGGCAGGGTCAAATGCAAAGCGGAGGTGAAAAGCCACTGATACAATGAAATGCCGACGAGTCCCATAAGGATTAACCCCATCACGTCGCGGCGGGTTCGGGGATAGTGGCGAATCATCCAGGGCAAGGCAATGAGAGTGGTGCCCAAAAATCGCCAAAACACATAGTCAATCGTGGGGAGACGCGTCACTCCCACCTTAGTAATCACGTAATTCATGCCCCAGCTGAGAACAACGAGGGCCAGTCCTAAGGAGGTCCCCGTTGAACGCTTCAAGGGGTGTCTCGCTCAGATTGCCCCACAAAGTAGGCAAGGGCTTGCATTTCCAGAGTCAAGTCAATCTGCTGGACGAAAACCGCTGGGTCGCTTACGGTAAGCGCCTTAGGCGCGAAACTTAAAATTGCGCGCACTCCCGCCGCGACCAGCCTATCCAGCACCGGCTGAGCTCCCGCCGGAGGCACGGCAATAATCCCCATTCCAATCTGGCGTTCGGAAATCAGCCGTTCCAGGTTAGATAGCGGCTCCACCGTCAAATGGTCCACCGCTTTCCCGATCACCTCGGGATCAATGTCGACCACCGCCGCGATAGCCACATCACTGGCCGTCTCATCCGCGTGCCGGACCAATGCCGTGCCCAGGCGCCCCGCCCCCACCACAATGGCCCGCACCCCGTGATCCAACTGAAGAATATGCCGGATTTCATCCGCCAGCACCGATGCCTCGTAGCCCACTCCGCGCGTGCCAAAAGCGCCAAAGTAAGCGAGATCCTTGCGCACTTGCTCTGACGAGTAGCCTGCCAACTGACCCAATGCTTCGGACGTGATACGATCATGGCCGGCCAAGATCAGTGCCCGAAGATATGCCGGCAAGCGCCGAATTGTGGTATCCGGAATGCGCCTCGCCCGCGCGTCATATCGTTCCATCAATGATCCCTCATCCCAATAAAATCCGCCACTTGCCGCAATTCGTCCCGCTCCGGCCCCGCCGGTATTTTGTCCAGCAAATTTCGGGCCTGCGCCAAATGATCTTCGGCCACCCGACGACAATAGTCGAGCGCGCCCGAACCTGTCAAAATTCCCCGAACAGCATCGACCCGGGGAAAGGGATCTCCTAGCAATATCTGCCGAAGCTCACCACCCCACTGGGGATGCTCCAGCCCATGAATTAACGGCAGGGTATAGACCCCCGCCGCCAAGTCTTCTCCCACCGCTTTGCCTAACACCTCGGGCGTGGCCACCCAATCCAGCAAATCGTCAATCACTTGATACGCAAGCCCTATGTGATGACCGTATAAGGCTAAAGCATCGCGAATGCTCGGCGACGCGTCTGACGCGATCGCCCCTAAACGGCAGCAAGTTTCCAGAAAAAATCCGGTTTTCGCCTCAATGCGCCGCCAATAGGCCTCTTCCGAGGCAATTCGGCCCTGATCAAGATGCTGGCTAATTTCCCCCGTCGACATCACATAGACAACTTCCGCCGCCAAGTCCACCAACTCTGGGCGCTTGGTAGCGGCCAGCAGTTGAAAGGCGCGGGCAAATAAAAAGTCGCCCGACAGTACCGCCACTGGATCGCTGAAACGGCTTCTCACAGCGGGCAGACCGCGGCGCAGATCCGCTTTATCAATAATATCGTCATGCACCAAAGTGGCCATATGAATCATCTCGACCGCGCTCGCCACATCAACCAAGTCCAATGACAGGCGCCCGGGATCGCCCACCCGGCCGGCCAGAAGGACCAGGGCGGGCCTTAGTCGCTTGCCGCTGCTCTGCTGCAAGTAGTCCGACACTTCCCGAACCACCGGATTATGTTGTTCGAGCGCTTCTTTGAGACGCTGATCCACGGCGGCCATACTGGCGGCAATCAGCGAGAATAATGGCACTCGTCCGTCCCCTTTTGCTGGAATGGTAATTTCGTCGGACACCTTCCCGGCACTCCCGCTCCTCACCCTCATACGCTATCTTACCACGCCATGGCGCCCTTAGTGGAGCCAGTAAAAGGCGGCGGAATGGTTGACAATATGCACCACCGGGGCCGGGTAGACGCCAAGCCCAATGGTGCCAATCACCGATATCACCAGCACAATGGCACCCGCCAGAGGCCAGCGAATGGGAGCGGGCGTGCCGTCGACCGCTGAAAACGACCGTTGCAGCGGGCGAATGTAGGCCGCCAGTCCTATCATGGCGGCAACCACCAGCCCAACCGCCAAGCCTGGCTCATGCGCCGCCCATGCCGCCTGCAGCAAATAAAACTTGCCGACAAACCCTCCCGTGAGGGGAATCCCCGCTAGGGAGAGGAAGGCCACCGCCATCCCGGCCGCCAACCCCGGCGAACGCTGATATAAGCCCGTAAGCTGATCTAAAGAGACCGACTCCTCGTCTCCCGCCACAAAGGCTAAGACCGCGAAAGCCGCCAATATGGAAAGGCCGTAGGGCAGCAAATAGAACAGCAACGCTTGGGCGCCCAGCATATTGTGAGCGGCAATTCCCACCAAGAGGTAACCCGCATTGGCGATCCCGGAATAGGCCAACAGCCGCTTCATATCTTTCTGCGCCAAGGCAATCAAATTGCCAGCAATCATGGTTAGAACCGCTAGATAGCCAATAGCGGGCCCCCACCAGCCGCTCGCCAAAGAAAAGCCGAAGAATAAAAACCGCATCAAAATAGCGGCCGCGCCGACTTTGGTGCCAAACGCCATATAGGTGGTTACCGGCAACGGCGAGCCCTCATAAACGTCCGGGATCCACATATGGAAGGGGACGATGCCCAACTTGAAAATAAGGCCCACTAAGGTCAATGCGAGACCCGCGCCCGCCAGCGGCAAAATAAGATGGGGGGATACCACGGCGGTGATCACCATGGTGCCGGCGGCCCCATAGAGCAAGGCAAGCCCAAACAGGAGAGTGCCGGAGGAAAAAGCGCCCAATAAGAGATACTTGAGCCCCGCTTCCGTGCTCAGTCCCTCGCCGCCGCTGGCTGCCAAAATATACAGTGGCAAGGAGAGCATCTCAATGCCGATGAAGAGGGCGATGAAGTTGTTGGCCATCCCCAATACCATCATTCCCAAAAGGGCCAACAGTACCAATATGGGAAAGTCTCCCCCGTAGCGGCGGTCGTTCCAGCCAATCAAAAGCGCTCCCGCTGCCGCCACCAGCACCAACCCGTTCACAGCCATACTGAAGGCATCAATGCTTAATCCGCCATGCAATAGGGATCGCGGCAACGATCCCGACGCCCAGAGAATAATGGTAAATACTCCGGACGCGGCCAGTGCCGCCAATGTCGTCCAATAACCCCAAATGGTCCGCTCCCGCGACACCATGCCTGCCAGCATCGTGGCTAAAACTCCCAAAACCACGGCGTATTCCGGCCACAAAGCCAGAGTCATTAGCGAATGCCTCCTTTCGCCAGGGCAAAGTGCATTACATGATACAGTGAGGGAACCGCATGATTGGTAATTCCGGCCGGCCACAGCCCAATCAGAATCACGAGACCAGCCAAGGGGACCAGCCATGAGACCTGACCCGCCAGCAAATCCTTAATGCCTTGCCCCTGCGGCGGTCCTTGCATCACCGCCAGGAACACTCTCAACATATACCAGGCCGCCACCACAATCACAAACCCGGCAATAAAGGCGAAGACCGGATGTGGACCAATCAGCCCTTGAATAATCATGTACTCACCCGCGAAGCCCGGCAAGCCCGGCAACCCTAACACCCCCATGACAAAAAAGAGGAAATAGGCTGCCAATCGCGGGGCTGAATGATTGAGGCCAGCCATTTTGTCCAGCGAGCGGGTGCCTGTGCGCCTTTCCAGAAGACCCTGCACCAAAAACAGCCCCCCAACCATAAGCCCATGGGCCACCATATAAAAATTGGTGCCCAACAGCCCCACCGCGGTGAGAGAAAAGACCCCCAGCGCCATCATGGCCATATGGGAAAGCGACCCATAGGCGGTGACCATCTTCATATCGCGCTGCCGCAATGCCATAAACGCCCCATATAAAAGTCCAATAATAGCAACAATCAGTAAGAGCATTTGATACTCACGCAGCTGCGGCATAAAAATGGGAACCAGAACCCGCAGCATTCCATAAATCCCGGCCTTGGACAGCACCCCGGAAATAACCGCAGTCACCGGTGACAAGGACTCGCGATAAGTTTCCGGCATCCAGCCGTGCAGTGGCCAAATAGGCGCTTTAATCATAAACGCCACTAAGAAGGCGAAAAATAGCCAACTGCCCACGGCTCCGCCCATGGCCATTCCGCTTAAGCGGCTAATCTCAAAAGTAATGCCGGCCCCGTTTTGGGAATGAATAATGGCGAGTGCCACCACCCCCACCAACATGAAAAAGCTGCCCGCCAGATTCATAATCAGCCACTTCATGGCCGCCTTCTTGCCGGCCTGCCCCGACCAGCCCGTCAACAAGAAGAAGACAGGAACCAGCAAGACCTCCCAGAAGACATAGAAGACAAATAAGTCAACGGACGCGAACAGCCCTACCACCGAGAATTCCAATATTAGCATCCAAAAGTAGTAGGCGCGTCCTAGGGACGCATCCGATGCCAACAGCGCGACGACAAACATGACCGTGCAAAGCCCTAGCAAGAAGAGGCTTAGACCATCGCCGGCCAAATGGAATCGAATTCCCCACTGAGGAATCCAGTTCCAATTGATGCCGCTCCGGTTAATTAACAGCAAACCGGCAAATCCGATTAGCGCGAGTATGCTGGTGATGGCTGCGACCCCTTTAGCGGCCTTGTCAGGCGCTATTAAGGCCGCGATGGCACCCGCCAGGGGCACCGCCAAGAGCCATACCAAGAACATGTCCAGGCCTCCTTAACCTTACGAGATGAATCGGATGCGGATGAGATAGTAGGCTAGCAAAGCTACCACCCCAACCATAATCGAAAGCGCGTAACGGCGAACATAGCCCGACTCCATTGGAGCCAGGTTCTCCGCCCACACCTGAATGCCACCAGCCAAGCCGTTCACGCCGCCCAAAATGGCGCGCTCCAGCATGAGCGCCAAATCCCCCACCCGTTTAAGCGGCTGCACCACCACCATCCGCCAGGCCTCATCCATCCCCCACTTCTTATACATCCAAATGCCCGGAATGGAAGCGGTCCCGGCCATGGGCTCGGTACGGCGCATGATATAAAGCCAATAAGCTACCAAGAAGGCCACAATCGCCAATCCCACCGTGAGAATGGTGCCAAACAGGGGACCCTGGCCCAAGGCGGCATGAGGGGCGCCCGCGTATTGATGAAACACAGGGGCAAGCCAGCGGTTGAGCCATCCTCCAAAGAATCCCCCGACCAGTGAAAGAAGCCCCAGGGCCACGACCGGAATGGTCATAACCAAAGGCGCTTCATGGGCGTGCTCGTACAACTTTTGATCGCGGGGCTTCCCAAAAAAGGTGAGGAAAAATAGCCGGAACATGTAAAAGCTGGTCATCCCGGCGGTAAAGACGCCAATTCCCCACAGCACATAATGCCCGCTGTTGTACGCCTGCCCTAGCACCGCTTCCTTGGAAAAGTAGCCGGAAAAGGGTGGCAGCCCGGCGATGGCCAAAGTGGCGAAAAGAAAGGACCCCATGGTCCACGGCATCTTCCGCCACAAGCCCCCCATTTTACCCAAATCTTGTTCACCGCTCAGAGCATGGATGACGCTGCCCGCCGCCAGGAACAAGGCCGCTTTGAAAAAGGCGTGCGTCATGAAGTGGAACACCCCTGCCGTATAGGCACCCACTCCCACCCCGAGCAGCATGTAGCCCAACTGACTTAAGGTGGAGTAGGCCAGCACCTTTTTAATGTCCTGTTGATAAAAGGCGATGCTGGCGGCAAAAATACAAGTAAAAGCGGCGATGGCGGCGACCACTTCATGGGTCACCGGCGCAAGCCGCAACAGGGGATATAAGCGCGCCATCAGGTAGACACCGGCGGTCACCATGGTGGCGGCATGAATGAGGGCGGACACGGGTGTGGGCCCTTCCATGGCGTCGGCCAGCCACATATGTAGAGGGAACTGCGCCGATTTCGCCATCGCGCCCAGATACAAAAGGAACGCCGTCCATTCAAAAAACGCGGAACCTGGCGCCGCATGGCT
This sequence comes from Bacillota bacterium, assembly GCA_021792935.1. Classification (GTDB taxonomy): domain Bacteria; phylum Bacillota; class Sulfobacillia; order Sulfobacillales; family Sulfobacillaceae; genus Sulfobacillus_B. Next base: position 20,986 of record JAJYTS010000013.1, read on the forward strand.
GAAAGCGGCAAAAAGACCCGTATAACCTAAGTTGTGATAGTGAACATATAAGAGGGCCAGCCCCAGCAAAATACCGACATCCCCCAAGGTATTCATGACGAAGGCCTTTTTGGCGGCCGCCACCGCGCTGGGACGGTGATACCAGAATCCAATCAGGAAGTACGAGGCTAGCCCCACCAAAGCCCATCCGATGAGAAGAACAATAAGGTTGCCCGCCAACACCAGCAGCAGCATGGAAAAGATAAAGAAATTGAGATAGGCGAAGAAACGGGCTTGCCCCGGATCGTCGCGCATATAACCAATCGAATAAATATGGATTAGCGCGCCCACGCCCGTAATCACCAAAAGCCAGACCGCCGATAAGGGATCGAAATATAGCTGAAAATGAATGGCGGGCCCGAATCCTGTCACCCAGTTCCATACGGCGCCGGACACAACCCGGTGAGCCGCGGCCAAATGGGCCAGGCGCACATCAGCCATCACGCATAAAATAAAGCTGACCGACACCAAAAGGCTGGCCCAGATTCCCGGCAAGCGCTTGGGCATAAGCCCCTTGAAGGCGGTAATGGTCGCCACCCCTACCAGGGGCAACACCAATATCTCGACTAAACCCTGCATCCACAAAACGCCCCTTCAAAGCGTACTGGCAGCCTATCCTCTGAGCTGCGAAACCTCATCAATATCCAAACGATGCCGGTGATGAAAGGCGGCCACAATAATCGCCAGTCCAATCCCCACCTCGGCCGCCGCGGTACCGATGATAATAAAAGCCATGACCTGGCCGCTCATCTGGTGAAAAGAGCGCGCGTAGGCAACAAAAACCAAAGCCGCCGCGTTCCACATCATCTCGGCCGCCATAAACATAATTAAAGGATTTTTCCGTACCAGAACGCCAACGGCGCCGATGGCGAATAAAGCGCCACCCAAACCCACCACCCAATTTAAGGGGATCATCATTTTTGCTCCTCCACCCGCGGATTGGCTTCGGCCAGCCGGTGGGGCCGATTGACAACCAGAACCCCCACCGCGCCCGTCAACAGCATCATGGCTACCGCGGCCAAATAGAGAAAGTCGGGGCCCCACAAAACATTGCCCATCCCACGGAGGTTGCCGAACTGGGCAGGCAGACCCAGCGGGATGCGGCGGCTGGGATAGACAACCCCTAAAACCGCTAATCCGCCACCCGCCAAGAGCGCTAAAATCCCGGCGGTCACGCGCTGGCCCACCAAACTTTCCGGCGGCTCGCGATCCTCTTTCCCCGCCGTCAGCAAGGTGACTACAAAAAGGAACAAGACCATAATGGCCCCAGCATAAATGATCACTTGCGCGGCCGCCAAAAATTCCGCCGACAGCAAAATGTAAAACAGCGCTAGCGAAATAATGCTCACAATAAGAAACAACGCGCTATGCACCGGTTCGGGGGCGACCACCACGCCGATTCCACCCACTAGGGCCACAATCGCCAAAATAATAAACGCCGTCACGTGTTTTGATTCACCTCATTTCCTGATAGCGGGCCGCAAAAGCTCTTCCTTGTCCGCAATCATGTCTTCCCGGCTATAGGCGGCCAACTCGTTAAACGGCGTTAGCCGTACGGCATTGGTAGGACAAGCCTCTTCACACATGCCACAGAAAATGCAGCGAATCAAATCCACTTCGTAATCCACCGCGTAGCGGCTGGTCCATGACACCGGCTCGTCGCCCGGCGCCTCGGCCGCCACCACCCGAATAGCGTGGGCGGGGCAAACCGCCTCGCACAAGCCGCAACCCACACAAAGCTCGTGCCCTTCTTCATCCTTGGCCAACATATGCTTGCCGCGAAATCGCGGCGAGTACTCACGGCGCTTTTCCGGGTAAGGATAGGTGTCGCGCGGTTCTGCCAATGCCTTTAATGTTGTTCCCATGCCCTTCGCTAACGACTTAACCCCATCTAGCATTTGAGTCCCTCCCTACGTTGGTTCTCGCTAAAGAACACCACTAATAAATGCCGCCGTTCCCAAAAAGTAGACAATAGCCGCCGGCAAAAGCACCTTCCAGCCAAAATTCATGAGCCGGTCATACCTAAAGCGCGGCAACGTGGCCCGAATCCAGATAAAGACAAACAAGAATACGGCCACCTTAATAAAGAACCAGATAATGGGCGGAAGCCATGGTCCCAGCCAGCCTCCAAAAAACAGGGTAACCGCCAAACCGCTCACCGTAATCATGTTAATATATTCCGCGATGTAGTAGCTGGCGAACCGCATCCCCGAGTATTCAGTATGATAGCCCGCCACCAACTCCGATTCCGCTTCCGGCAGGTCAAACGGCACACGATTGGTTTCCGCGATTCCCGTAATGAAATACACCAGGAAGGCCCCAATTTGGGGAAGCCACAACCAGCCGTGATGCTGCTGATACACCACGATTTTGTACAGATTAGCGGTCCCCGTGGTCATAATCACGCCCATTACCGCCAGACCCATGGCCAACTCGTAGGAAATAATCTGAGCCGAGGCCCGAATTCCGCCCATCAGCGAGTATTTGTTTTGCGAGGCCCACCCTCCCAAAACCAATCCATACACGCCTAAGGAGCTGAACGCGAACGCCACCAACAATCCAATCGAGGGATTGGCGATATCCAGATAAACCGTCAAGCCGAAAAGATGAAGGGGCGCGCCGAAAGGAATCACGGCGTCCACCGAGAGCGCCGTAAACAGGGCGATGACGGGTGCCAGCCGATACACGAAGGGGTCGGCGCCCGACGGTATTAAATCTTCTTTCATCATCATTTTAAGACCGTCGGCAATGGGCTGCAGCAATCCCATCGGGCCTACGCGGTTGGGGCCCAGGCGTAATTGAAAGAACCCCAATAGACGCCGCTCCAACAGCATGGTATAGGCAAATCCACCCATCAGAATGCCTATCAAAAGGACAATTTTAATGATGAGAAAGACAACTTCAAGCGCAATCATGCACTGTGAACCTCCTCAAGCCGAATCACCTCAACCCATCCGGTGCCAACGGCGTTGACCGGCATTGACGCCATCCCCAAAGGAACATAAACGCGCCCGGGGGTCATGGCGGGGTCAACTGACACAGGCACCTCGATTTCGTGATCGTTCTTGCTAATTCGTACCACCCCATAATCGGCGATGCCCAAGGCCTCGGCGTCGGGCACGCTGATCCGTCCCGGATATTCCGGTTTGCGCGGCTTTAAGATGGCGGAAGGAATGCCGTTTTCAATCACCAGCACCCCGGTAACCAGTTCAAATTGCCCCTCTTTCACCGCGAGTGCCGCCGTCAAGGGCTTAATCGCCTGCTCAAGAGGCTGCATGGGCAAAAGATCGCCGCTCTCGTCATAGGGGTCCCAATCTTCTTCGTCTCTAAACGTCTGGTTTAAGGCATGAGCCCAGGCTGTGACATAGGTCTTGGTGGGCCGCGCCTGCCCCGGGGGTTGAACCGACGGGTTGGCAATTTGCAGACGGGCCTCCATGTTGACATAAGTGCCCATCACTTCGCCAGGCCCGGCCTGAGGAACGATGGCATGAAACCGTTCCGCCTCACTGGGAGGGAACAACCCTTCCGCCACCAAAAACGGAACCTTGGCATAGGCGTCCCGCACCAATTGCTGATCGGGATACTCGCGCAATAAGTCGCAACCCCACAGCACCAGCATTTGAATCTTGCCCGCCTTGGCGTCCTCCAGCACTTCCGTCAGTGCCTCGATGCGGGCGGGAAAACCGGCAAGCTCAAATCCACGCCAATTGCTGGGGCCCCAAGTGGGAAGAACCCGGGTGGGCTTGTCGCCTCGCACGGTGGCTAATGCCACCAGTACCGACTCCACTTCCGGTTCCTGTCCATCCCAGAGAAGCGTCAATTGCTCGCTTTCTAAAAGAGCCGCGCTTAAACCAGTCAATTGTTCCTGGTCGATATGAGAGGCGACGGCCGCTTCGCCCAGCGCTCTCACCGCCGGGTGATCGCCCGCAGCCAGCCGCAAGGCGGCAGCCAACAGGGCGGCTTCTTCTCCCACATGCGTTAAAAGACTATTAACGGGAAGCGTGTCCCGCGTCAAGGATCGCGGCGCCACGCCATAAAGGCGCATTCCCGGCAGAGCCTTCTGCCGCTCCCGGAGTCTCAAATGCACCACCGGAATGGCCTCATAGGGGTCCACCCCCACCAAAACGATGGCGTCCGAACTTTCAATGTCCTGAAAGGTACCGTTTAATGCCCGGGGTAGATATCCGGGCACATCGCGGCTTATCGCCAAACGGCTGGTGCCTACCGCGCGGGTGGCGAACCGTTGCAACTGGCGCGCTTCCTCCATGGTATGCATGCCGCCCATGACAAACGCCACGCTGTTGGGACCGTGCTCCGCAATCACTTCCGTGAACCATTGTCCCACCCGGCGAGTAGTGCGGGCGGCTGCCTCCGGCTGCCCCTCTAGAAATGACCCCGTAACTCGGGTCGGGTCAATGGCATAATCATAGCCAAAACGTCCCCGATCACAGAGCCAGCCCCAACTGCGCTCGGGAATGGGCCGACCTTCGATGCGAACAATGCGTCCGTCGCGGCCCGTGGCCAAGGTGGTGCAGCCCACGGGGCACATCGTGCAAACGGACTCCTGCCGTTCAATATTCCAAGGGCGCGCCTTGTGCAAATACGGTTTTGACAACAATGCCCCGACGGGACACAAGTCAATAATATTGCCGGTGAACTGGCTGGTGGCGGGCTGATGATCCACGGTGGTCACCACCGTTTCCACGCCTCGCCCCTCCAGCATCAACTGCGGCTCGCCCACATACTCCTCCATGAAGCGAACGCAACGCTGACAAAGAACGCAACGCTCCTGATCAATCAGAACAAACTCATTAATGGGCGCGTCCTTAAGCTTTTGAATCTTTGGCTCTTCAAACCGCCCCGCCGAAGGCCCATAACGAAAGGCATAGTCCTGCAGGAAGCATTCGCCTCCCTTGTCACAGACCGGGCAATCCAAGGGATGATTTATGAGCAAAAATTCCAGCACGCCGTTGCGCGCTTTTTCCACCGCCGGACCGCCGGTATGCACCACCATGCCCTCGGCCACCGGGGTTGTACACGCGGTCTGCAGCTTCGGCATTTTTTCAATTTGCACCAGACACATACGACAAGCGCCTAAGGGCCCCAGAGCCTGATGGTAACAGTAGACCGGCACCTCAATCCCCATCTTGGCAGCCGCATCCACCACCAAGGTTCCCGAAGGAACCGCAATCTCCTGATCATCAATCGTTAATTTAACCATAAACTTTCGCCCCCAATGGACTTCGGTGCTCCCAAACCTGGGTTAGAGCCACGGTCATACCCAACCACCCCGCGCCTTGCCGCTCTGGGGCAAATTCTCCAGCGGCGCGCATGCGCGTCCTGCCGCCAAATCTGCCCGCCCACTCAGGAAGAGACTTCCTTCTCTTCTGTGAGCAACTCATCCGCCTTATCCGGCGTCACGTGCCCCCGAAACCGCAAATTAATTTGGGCGACGGGCGCCAAATCACAGGCGGCCAAACACTCCGCTTCCAGCAGCGTGTACTGGCCGTCCTCGGTGGTTTGCCCCTGAGAAATACCCAGCTTGGTTTCCAAATTATGCATCAGTTCATCCGCGCCCGCCAACATGCAAGAAAGCCCCATGCAGACATGCACCACTTTCTTACCCACCGGTTTCTTAAAAAAGAGCGAGTAAAACGACGCGACCGATTCCACATATTGATCCGACAAACCCAGTAATTCCGCCACATCCGCCAAAGACTCCGGCGACAGCCAGCCTTCTTGCTGTTGAACCCGGTGCAGCAAGGGCAGCAGCGCGGAGTTGGCCTGAGGATATTCGGCCTTGGCCTCGGCTGCCCATTCCTTCCATTCAGGCCTCATTTGTCGACATCTCCCAGCATAATATCGATGCTGCCAATCGCCGTAATCACGTCAGCGACCAGACCACCCTTCGCAAGAATGGGCATGGTTTGCAAATTGTAAAAAGATGGTGTGCGGGCGCGCCAGCGATAGGGCTTGGGTCCGCCATCGGACGCCACGTAAAAGCCCATTTCCCCGCGCGGGCCTTCCACCCCTTGATAGGATTCGCCCGCGGGCACGGGAAACCCGGTCGTCACCAATTTAAACTGGTGAATTAACGCTTCCATATTGCCGTATATCTCTTCGCGGGGAGGCAGCGACACCTTGCGATCACGAGTGGCGTACTCGCCTTGCGGGGTAATCTTTTCAATCACTTGCTCCACAATCTTGGCAGACTCGTACATCTCGTCAAAACGAACCCAAAAGCGCGCGAAGGCATCGCATTCGGTCCGGGTGGGCACGTCAAAATCAAATTCATCGTAATAGCAATACGGCTCAGCCTTACGCAAGTCTAGTGCCAATCCCGTCGCCCGCAAGCACGGACCGGTGACTCCATATTGATAGCAAGCCTCGCGTCCCAAAATTGAGATGCCTTTCAATCGCTCATTCATGATGGGGTTGTCATCGACAAGGTTCTTGTAGGCCAGCATCCAGCGCGGGAAGTCCTTCAAAAAGTCTCGCACCTTTTCGTGGAACCCTTGCGGCAGATCGTAGGCCAAGCCACCCACGCGGAAGTAACTAGGGTTCATGCGCACCCCAGAAGCCGCTTCAATTAAGTCCAATATTACTTCGCGCTCTCGCATGCAGTAGAAAAAAAGGCTCATGGCCCCGAGGTCCATGACGTGGGTGCCAAGCCAAACCAAGTGACTGGCGATGCGGGTCAATTCCGAAAACAAGACCCGAATATACTGGGCACGCTTAGGCACTTCCAGCCGCATCAGCTTTTCCACGGCCAGCACGTAGGCTAAATTGTTGGTCATCGGCGCCAAATAGTCAAGCCGGTCAGTCAAAGTGTTGCACTGTTGATAGGTAAGCGTTTCGGCGGACTTCTCAAATCCCGTATGCAAATATCCAATAACCGGCTCCGCCCCTACCACACGCTCCCCATCCAGGGTTAACCGCACCCGCAAAACACCATGAGTGCTGGGATGCTGCGGTCCCAGGTTAATAACCATGGTTTCATCGGATATTACCTCAATTTCCGCGTCGGTTGCCATAGTCTCCCTCCTCAGTCGATCCGGTTTCCGCCCGTAGGATAGTCCTTGCGCAAAGGGTGTCCTTCCCAGTCATCGGGAAGATAAATGCGGGTAAGATTGGGATGCCCCTCAAATACCACGCCAAACAAATCAAAAGCTTCCCGCTCCGTCCAATTGGCGCCAGCCCACACTCCAACCATGGAAGGTATGGTCTCGTTTTCTCCCACATAACTCTTAAAACGAAAACGCGCGATCTTCTCTGGATGAAAAACTTGATATACGACCTCAAATCGAGGGCGAGTCGGAAACCAGTCAACCACCAGCACATCGTTGAACATGGCATAGCCTTCTACCGACTTAAGATGCTCGGCCACGGCGATTAACTCATCCCGTCCCACGACTACCGTCGGCTGATCCACAGCCTCCGCCGCCTTAACCGATGGAAACTTGCCCTGCAACCGTTCAATCACATCTGGGTCCGCGAGCTTCACGATCTGCCTCCCCGCGCTCCACAGCGCCACAAATCCATTGCCCATACTACACGACGGCGCATCTGACGACACCGCACGAGGGGACTCATTCCCATTGAAATCCTCCCCGCTTCCAAACGTAGGCGAACGCCATGCCGATAATCACTAAAAATACCAGCACGTGTAGCATGCCCACCTGACGTAAAGCCCTCAGGCTAGTCGCCCAAGGATAGAGCGACATGACCGCCACGTCGAAAATCATAAAAAACATCGCGACCCTGTAGAAACGCACCGAAAAATATCGAACGGGAATATCGGGGACAATTCCCGATTCATAGGTGATGCGCTTCAAGCCGCCAGGCGCCCTGGGACCCATATGCTGGGATGCCGATGCCACCAAATAGGCTACAGCAAAGGCTACCAGCACATATAGCAACAATCCGCCGTATTGAGTCATGTGATCCTCCTCACCTTTTGCGCAAGATTGTTACCTAATTCACATGCAACTCTAGGACACTACACCCTCTTACCCATTTTAACAATCTTTCTATGTCGATCAACGCAACTCGCGAAATTGATCAACGATTTTCGAGCTGGTTTTGCATCCAGAGCCTGAGCCGCCTTAGCCGATGATTAACAGCGGACTTGGAAATCGGCGGACTGAAATGCCGGCCGATCTCCTCAAAACTCCACTCCGGGTGCTTTACTCGCAGCTCAGCCAATTGCCGCAGCTCGGGATTCAAAGGCCCCAGCCGACCCAAATTTATGAGCCGGGAAATGAGAGCCGCGTCTCGCAGCGCGGAATCCACAATGCGCTTCACATTCGCCGTTTCCGAATTGACCAGCCGGTTCACTTGATTTTTCATGGACCGCACCACGCTCTCGCTTTCCATGGCCAATACCGACTGATGAGCCCCCATCCGCCCCAACAGATAGGCTACCTGTTCCCGGTCCTTTAAATACAAAACTTGTTGACCGCGTCGACGAGAGACGTGGGCGGAAAGCCCTAGGGCCGTGATCGCCGTGACCAACACCGACGCCAACGGGTCGCTGGGGGCCGCGATTTCCCAATGCACGGGACGGTCAATTTCGGCCACATAGCCCCGGGTAAGAAAAGCGCCCCGCAAAAAGGCATCGGGACAATCCCGCAAGCTTTGGTCAATATCGGGAGGGGGCACGTCCGCGCCCCAAAGAGTAAACTCCACCCGACGGGCACGGCGCCACAAATGAACCGTGGGCTGCAGCTGCAAACGCTTTAGCAGCCGAAAACCGCGTCGGACCACAAACGCGGAACCACCGCGCAGCCAGGGAAGCTGCTGCTCAAAAGGATCCCGCAGTTGCCCCGACAACCCCCAAAGTTCCGCCCAACAGCAGGGAAGCGCGCCAATAGGCGTCTGGGCAAGCTCGGCCTTTACTTGACGGGTGTAGGACCAACTCATCCCCCCCACCGCCTTTGCCGAAGCCTGGCATCTAGCCACAGTCCATCGACAACCCGGCCCTGGGCCCACTGAGGGCGAAACCGCACCAACAGCCGCAATAGGGCGCGGGCCAACTTTTCCGGGTCATGGCGGATAACGCCGTCCACGGCAATAAGCGGCTCGGCTTGCACAATGGGCTGCCGCGCCGCCGTGTTCACCTCCAACACGGGCTCGGCCCCTTCACGCAAATACTTTCGTAGGGCATCTTCATCGATGGGCTGGTTATTCATGAGGATCACATCCACCAATCCGCTTCCCACCTGCCGCTCCAAAGCCTGCAGATGGTCATCGACGGAAAAATGCGTCGTTTCGCCTGGCTGCGTCATCAAATTAGCGACATAGACCCGCAGCGCTTTGGTGCCGCGCACAGCGTCCTGGATAGGGCGCACCAGCAGATTGGGAATAACGGAGGTATATAAACTACCCGGACCCAAAACCACCAAATCGGCCTCTAAAATGGCGCTGATGGCTTCCGCCAGCGGAGTGGCGTCACTAGGATCCATGCCAATTTTTTCGATGGGGGCGGGGCTTCTGCCAATGTTGCTTTCCCCCACAATCCTCTCGCCGGTGGCTAACTGGGCCCATAGCGTGACCCGGTCCAAGGTAGCGGGCAATACAGTGCCGCGGACCGCAAGAACCCGACTGGACTCCCGCAATGCTGTCACAAAGTCGCCGGCGGTGCGCTCCATGGCGGCCAGGAATAAGTTGCCGAAACTATGCCCCTGCAGCTCTCCACTCTCAAAGCGATGCTGAAACAGTTCTTCCATCAGAGGCTCAGTGTCGGCTAAGGCCACCATGCAATTGCGAATGTCGCCGGGAGGCAAAACACCCAACTCACCTCTTAGGCGCCCCGAACTGCCGCCGTCATCGGCAACCGTCACCACCGCGGTAAGGTTTGAAGTATAGTGTTTTAAGCCGCGTAAAACCACGGGAAGTCCCGTCCCGCCGCCCAAGGCCACCACCTTGGGTCCACGCGCCAGCTGCCGGCGCGAATAGATTTGTCCTGCCCATTTATCCGACCCAATTAAGCGGGTTATCGTGGCGGCCATTCCCCAGGTGCCGAATGTCACCAATACAATGCCCGCCACCAAGATGACGGTGTCGGTGCGCCAGTCGAGACGACCCCCAAAAACCCAACGGGTGGCGGCTGCTCCAACCCCCATAAACCCTAAGGCAATAACGAGCAAGTAGCGCTTAACCTTTAACCCCGGAAGCAGCAGCCTCCACATTTAAGCGTCGCCGCCTTTTCCGCGGTGGATGTCGCGATGCTCAACCAGGACTCTTTCCCCTTGCTGGTCGATATGGCGGGACAAGCGCTGAGCGAACACCACCGAGCGATGCTGGCCACCGGTGCAGCCAACGGCAACCGTGACAACCGGCTTACCTTCCGCCTTAAACTGAGGGATCAAATAATCCAGCAATCCTTGCAAGCGTTCCAGAGTTTCCCGCGACTGGGGAAAGCCCATCACGAAGGAGTCCACGGCGGGATCGGAACCGGTCAGCGGACTAAGCTCAGGCACATAGTGAGGATTGGGGAGAAAACGAACGTCAAATACCAAATCAGCATCTTTGGGAATCCCGTGCTTAAATCCAAAAGATACCATGCGGATTTGAAACGGCAGGGTCTCCACCAAACGAAACGCGTCATTAAGCCGCTGGCGCAACTGTAACGGAGTTAATCCCGAGGTGTCAATCACCATATCGGCCCGGCCCCGCAATTCTTCTAAGGCGGCCCGCTCCTGGCGAATGGCGTCAACTAGTCTGGCCCCCGACTCCAACGGGTGCCGGCGCCGCGACAACTTGTAGCGATGGATAAGAGTCTCCTCATCCGCTTCCAGAAACAAAATGTGGTAGGGAACCCGGGAAGCCGCGAACTCATCCAGCATCAGCTCCAATTCCGGGAAGAAACTTCCTCCGCGAATATCCATGCCCAAGGCGGCGCCATGAATATCAGGACTGCGATGCACCAACTCCGCGAATTTTGCTGCCAACGCCGGTGGCAGGTTATCCACGCAAAAATACCCCAGATCTTCAAAAGCCCGAATTGCCTCGCTGCGCCCGGCCCCGGAAAGACCGGTAATAATGATGAATCGAAGCGCCATGCGTCTACCGCCCCCTCTCATTGTAACCTTTGGCCGTAGAGAGCCGTTATATTGACAGGCGAACCCGAATGGTGTCGAATTAGGACAAACACGAGCGCCTTCCCAAGGAGGTAAACATGGCCTCATCACAGCCCTCGCGACGCCAACGGCGAGATGTCCGCACCCCAACCGAGGCCTCCTCCCCCGACAGCCGGGCGGAGCGCAATCGGCTGCGCCGCGAGCAAGCCATGGAAAAGCAATTCAACTGGCTGTTCGTGCTGGTGGTGGCGGCCATCACTCTCTACCTTTTAAGCCGCACCGCCTGGGGCATCGCCCTAATCCACCGCTTTTTCTAGGACCCAGCGTTCAAGCGCAATGGCGGCGCCATCGTCATTGACAAATGAGGTTACCGCATCAGCGGCTGCTTTCACCTCAGCCGACGCCTGCCCCATCGCGACTCCCCAGCCCGCCCACCGCAGCATGTCAATGTCATTTTCGGCGTCACCCATGGCAAAAACTTGTTCTTGCGGCACTCCCAGAATATCGGCGGCAATCTTCAGTCCCGTAGACTTGCCCACGTCGCCATTAACCAACTCCAGATAGTCCGACTGGGATTTAAAAATACGAATGGCGTGGGGCCTCAGTATGGCTTCCAATTCTCCCCGCAGGCCATCCAGCAGCAATGATTCGCCTTGCAGCAAAATCTTCATCGGGGGCTCTGGCCAATCCGTTATTTCCGCGGGGCCGCGAATCCATGCGGGAATATGATGCAGCTCAATATAATGACGCACGCGAGGGTCTTCCCGCGACACCCATAATTCCTCACCCACATAAACCTGAGTCAATACATCGTGATCAATGGCCCATTGCACCGCCAACCGCGCCCCGTCATCGGGCAGGGTAGTTTTAGCCACCACCCGTTTTTCCGGCATTTGCACCACCGTCGCGCCTTG
>JAJYTS010000101.1 GCA_021792935.1 Bacillota bacterium
CAGGAATCCCCCGGCTTTAGCCGTGGGGAGGATGTCAATTCCGAGCATTATAACATGGTTGTTCGATGGATTCATGGATGTATGGGGATTTTATCCAGCGGGAAATCGTCTCCGACGAAGGAGATGAGCAGGATTTGTCTGGGTGGCAGGCGAACCATCCCTGCAACAGGAAAAGGGGGGACGATTGGCAATGCGCACTGAGCGGATAGAGCTCGCGGGAGGAGCGGCAATGGATGTGGAGGTAGCTGGTGAGGGACCGACGTTGCTATTTCTGCATGCCGGTGTGTCCGAGCGGCATATGTGGGACCATCAATGGGAGTGGCTTCAGCATGGATTTACGGTAGTCCGTTGGGATTGGCGGGGCTTTGGCACGACGCCCCATGTGCCCGGACCCTTCAGCTACGCTGATGATGTGACCCGGGTTATGGAGGCGCTCAATATTGCCCGGGCGACATTGATGGGGTGCTCGTTTGGGGGCAGTGTGGCGATTCAAACGGGGGTACAGCACCCCGAGCGGGTGGAGCGGTTAGTCTTGGTGGGATCCGGGGTTCCCGGCTACGAGTTCACTAATTCTCCTGAGGTAGAAGCGCTGTTTTCCGAGGCAGAGGCGGCGTTGGGCCGTGAGGATAGGGCCGCGTTTCTGGACCTGATGGAGCGGATTTGGCTGGTGGGACCGAATCGGACGGCCGACCAGGTTGACGCCCAATACTTGAAGCGGGCACATGAATTGCTGGCACGGGCGTACCTGCCCGAAAACGGAGCGGTTTCCCAAGATGCGGAATGGTCAGCCCAGGGCCGTCTCTCGGAAATCCAGGTTCCGGTTCTGGTGATTGTAGGGGATCAGGATGTACCAGACATCCTCGACGGGGCCCGCGTGCTCGATGAAGCGCTTCCGAATGTGAGTCTGGAGGTGTTGGAGGACGCTGCCCATTTGCCGAATTTGGAACGCCCGCGGCAGTTCGACGCCATCTTGAGTGAATGGCTGGCGGAGACCGGCAACGGTTCCAAGGGGTCGCTTGACTGAAATCGTAGCGTTCGTTATTTTTGGCTTAGTGGTGACATTTTATGTGCTGCCAGGCCAGCCAAGACGGGGTCAAGCGGGTGATCGTTAACATCCGTCGGTTTTGCGATGCACGGGGATGATGTGGCGGTCTTCGCCCAGGCTAACGGATGATGACTGAAGAACTCGTTGCCGTTGTCCGAATCGATGCCGCGGATCACGAAGGGACATGGGTCGTATGGGCTTCCAACACATTTCGCATCCATTTGCGGGCCTTGTTGGGTAGTGTCGCGGGCGGCGCGCCATCGTGGCACACGGGCGAGAAAAGCCGATTGGGTGCCGTCGTCCCATTCGGCGGTTCAGCACCGTACTGGGTTTGATGATTTCCAGCCGCCTTTGTTCCGCGGCGAGAAAGCGATGGATGGACGCGGAACTCATGGTCAGCACTTGCCGGTGGCAAATTGAGGATAGCCCAACACCGGATCAGAGCGGGTTTTGGCTGTGGGGCCATTGGAGGGCTTTTGCTCGCGCGTCGGTATAGACCGGCCACTTAGAACCGCTTGACGTTCGGCTAAGGACCACGGCATCGGGAAATTCTCCTAATATATAGATTTATAGATTTGATGCCGGGAATTTCCGGTTGCCGTTGTCGTGCTCCTTTTCGAGTACGTTTTTTGTGAGGCAACGAAAGTTTTCGAGGACTTTTTGTGAGCATATCGCCGTCTTGACCAAGGCCCATTCGGAGCATATAATAATTAAGCGTGGCCGTAGTTTGCCACAAGTCATGGGGATGTAGCTCAGTTGGGAGAGCGCTTGAATGGCATTCAAGAGGTCAGGGGTTCGACTCCCCTCATCTCCACCAAAAATTAATAGGACCCCATGGTCTAGAGGCCTAGGACATCACCCTTTCAAGGTGGTAACCCGGGTTCGAATCCCGGTGGGGTCACCATGGGCCATTAGCTCAGTTGGTTAGAGCATCCGCCTTTTAAGCGGAGTGTCGAAGGTTCGAGTCCTTCATGGCCCACCATAGGTACAGGCCAGTAGCTCCAATTGGTAGAGCAGCGGACTCCAAATCCGCCTGTTGGGGGTTCGAGTCCCTCCTGGCCTGCCAAGTTTTTTCTCCCGGCTTTGGGGGCAGCGCTATTTTCGAGAGTGGATCAAATCTTAATCTCAGTGGTAATATAGTGATAGTGCGGGTGTAGCTCAATGGTAGAGCCTCAGCCTTCCAAGCTGATTACGTGGGTTCGATTCCCATCACCCGCTCCAGATCGGGGCTTTAGCTCAGCTGGGAGAGCGCCTGCTTTGCACGCAGGAGGTCAGCGGTTCGATCCCGCTAAGCTCCACCAAAAGATTGGGGAGTCGCCAAGTTGGTAAGGCACGGGACTTTGGATCCCGCATGCGCAGGTTCGAGTCCTGCCTCCCCAGCCAATTTTTTTGAGACACCGCAAGGGATTGCGGTCTTTTTGTTTTGTGCCACGACGGAAGACCATCCGTCACCACGAGAGCTAGAAACGGCGTGGTTCGACCGAAGAGCAGTGCGGTAGCCAACAATGGCTTGAATGCGCGGTTTCGACCCAATGGGTCTTATAACCCACATTTGGCGACAAATTTTTCCATCCCTTGAGCCACAAGGGTTTCCGGGTGCGGTTCCGGCAAATTAGTGACTACAACCAGGATTGTATCGCCTGCACGACGGATTGCACCGCAGCATCGGCCAAAACGGCCTTACAGTCGAGCGCGGCGACGTAGCTCCGTTGCAGCAGCGATGGTGCGGTGAGCATGAAGCGGGTTGGGCCTCAAAAACCTCGGATCTCTCCCCCGCCGGGCCGTAAACGACCGACTCATTTCGGGACCCGAGCCGATGGCTCAGCACCCCAATGAATCTAGCCTAACGCTTTCCCGCAAAAAGGTCCAGTCCCATATCGCTTGACAGGCTTCGCCGTTTCGGTATACTGACCTCAACTTCTTGATTTGAGCGCCTGCTCCCACCCCTATCAAGGTTCGTGCCTACAAAGAACCCGCCGAAGTCGCCGCGGGGCAATGCTTTGATGAGATATGATTAGTGACTACATTCTGATGATCAAGCCCCGAAACCCGCATCATGACTGCGTTTGGCAATAAATGGTGCCAAATGTGGGTTATAAGGCCACGCCGGTAAAAGGGCGGTCGGATCTCTCATTCATGGGTGGGTTGTGTCTCTCAGTAAGACACTTCTTTATATTGGCGGTCGGAAGACTGTTTGAGGTAGCCGTCGCAGGACTAAAGCGGCCTAATTGTACGAGGGCTGCGCTAGAAACCGCTTGGTTAAGGATGGCGGCAGCAACCAAAGCTGATCCGGGTCAACCCTGGTACGAAGCGTCGTGGCGCATTTACGTCGAAGCATTTGCGCCGCCTGTTAGCCATTACACACACAATCGCCGGTATACACCTGGGCACGCCTCGCAACAGATTCGTTGGGAAAACATTCCACACTGGCAAGCCCATTTCCTTTACTAAAGAGGGAAATTATTTTGCCGCGCCGCCTAAGCACTTTTACTTCATTCCCGGACTGATCATGATTAATCCGGTCGTACCGGATTAATTACCTTCTGAAAAGTGTGGACTGCGTATGCGCGTCGCCATGGGTCGTCATCTCAAGCGCTAGCAACAGCGCGTTTTTTGCAGAGTAGACGGGATTGTTTGTGTCAAGCAGTCTCGTGTGCCTGGCTCGCACCGGCCATGCGATAGACAAGGACCGGAACGTCCACGGCCTACACGAACCTGGCTGATTATAATGCCCGGTCGGTTACCAGAGACGCAAGCGGCGATATCATGCAGACCGCCTATCGAACGGCCTGTCCCTTGATTGGGAGTGGGATTTGGCAACACTTGATCATATATCCAACGGCTGGTGGTAACATGAAATAGTATGAGTTTTTGGTGGAGCAATTTTCGCTCTCTTGGGGAGGAGGCAGGCGTGTCGACAGGTTGTCTGCTCATTGGTGCTCCTGCTAGCGGAAGCGGGAAGACCACGATTACGTTGGCGTTAATGGCGTTGCTAACTGCACAAGGCAAACGGGTACAGGGTTTTAAAGTCGGACCCGATTATATCGATCCAGCCTTCCATCATCTTGTAACAGGTCGACATTCCTATAACCTTGACGTGTGGATGGGAGGAGAGGAGGACGTCTGCCGAACGTTCGAGAATCAGAGCCAGGATGCGGATATTTCCCTTATCGAAGGCGTCATGGGGCTATTGGATGGAGTGTCGTCAGACACCAATTGGGGATCATCGGCGCACATGGCCGAAATTCTGGGCTGCCCAATTCTTTTGGTTCTGGATATCCACGCGATGGCACGATCAGCTGCAGCCGTCGTGAAAGGGTTTCAGATGTTCGCTGGTGGGGCGTCGATTAGAGGGGTAGTGCTCAATCGGGCGGGCAGTTCGCGTCATGCGGCAATGGTGAAGTCTGCGATCGAGCAGGAGACAGGCGTATCCGTGTTGGGCTATCTCACCCAAGACGCTTCTATTGTATTACCTGAACGCCACTTGGGACTTATCACGACACAGGAAACCAGCGAAGAAAGTCGTCGCAAATTGGAAGTCGCGGGACGGCTCCTTGGGGAGAATTTGGACGTTACGGAGCTTTGGCGAGTTGCCAACCAGGCAGGCGACCAGTCCAAGCCGGTGGTGGTCTCACGTACTCACTGGCCCCGCCTGTCAAGGCGCCCCCGCGTTGCGGTGGCTTACGATCGCGCCTTTAATTTCTATTACCCGGCCAATCTCGACTTGCTGACCCGGCTGGGCGCTGAATTGCTGTGGTTTCGACCGACATCCGGCGAGCGGGTTCCACCCGAGGCCACCCACCTGTATCTGGGCGGAGGATTCCCAGAAGAATATGTGGAGGATCTGGTCCGACACCCGGATATACTGGCGGATGTCCGCCACCGCGTTTTGTCCGACCGGGTCCCAACGTTGGCTGAGTGCGGCGGATATATGTTTTTGGGAGAGGCCATATGGTCCCATGGCCAGCGATTTCCTATGGTGGGCGTGATTCCCATGGAAACGGAGATGACACCATCGTTACAGGAATTGGGTTACCGGGAACTCACGGTGCTCTCCGACGGCATCTTCCCATCCGGCAGTCGGTTCCGGGGCCATGCGTACCATCATTCGAGGATCCGCCGCTCAAGCGGCCTGGTGTCGGGTTATGAGGTCTCATCAACTCGTGCACCCATGGCCTCTGAGGGGCACGGCATCCCCAATCTTTTGGCGGGATACAGCCACCTGTATTTTCCGTCCGCCCCAGAGGCCGTTCGCGCTTGGCTGCAACAGGGACCGGCCTGAGTATGATAGCCCTCAAGGCACGAATCGGTCAGGGCCCGGGGGAGGTATGATGTATGATGGGGGTGTAGCTTATTATTGTGAGTATATATCTACCAAGCATGGTAATGTATGGGGTTTGGCACTGCAATGGAAAATATCTCCTCGAACGTGAACCTTTCCTCGACAGCGGAACCCCTCTGGGCACGGGTCACCGTGTATCGCTTCACAGGAAACGTATGGCTGCACTGGACGGAATCAAGAATTCTTGCTACGGTGAAATGGGAGGCGTTGGATACGCCACCACAATTTCGCAGGGGAAGAATCCGCTAGGCGCGGTCGCGCCTGGGGCCCTGCCAGAGGAGTGGTACGTGATGCATTT
>JAJYTS010000102.1 GCA_021792935.1 Bacillota bacterium
AGCACGCCGGTGAGCCAAAAACCTCCTCGCCATCCCCACACAGTGACTGCCCACGCGACCAGCGGAGTCCCAACTACACTGGAAAACTTGGCGGCTGAGTCGAAAATAGAGGTGGCGAGCCCGCGCTCGCGCACGGGAAACCAATATCCGGTAGCCTTAGAGGCACCTGGGAACGCGGGCGCCTCGGCAACCCCCAAGAGTACCCGCGCAAAGATAATCAGACCCATTCCACTGACTATCGCGGTCAGAAAAGTGGCCACGGTCCAGAGCGCGGTACCGAACCGAACCAGCCACTTAACGCCAATACGGTCAAGCAGCATGCCTACGGGAATTTGAAACAACGCGTACGACCAACCAAAAGCCGACAGCACGATTCCCATTTCACCCGGCGTCAGATGATACGCATGAGCCAGGGGATTCTCGGCAACGGAGAGATTGACTCGGTCGAAATAGTTGATAAGGATGCCGATACCGAGCACAACGCCAATCCACCAACGCTTCACGATAACTCCTCCTTCAGTATTTTGTGACCCGCACTTCACCCGGAACTGAAAAATAATTCGCGGGGTAATTCGACCCATAACGTTATACGAAAACGTTACACATTCAACCTACACCCTTCTTGAGCTTTCGCCAAGCCTTATTTCCAAAATGCTGTCGTTTACGGGGTTTGGGTAGTAACGGAACGAAAAGTGCAAGAGGCCTTATCGCCGGGTGGGGCGCGTTAACGACCGCAGTCGCCCCTGCGCCACCGATTCAGGCATGTGAAACGAGTGTTGCCCCAACATGGTGATGTGGTCATGGCCAAAGGGCGATAACCGAACGAGGTCCGCTTCATCGATGGCGACGCCTTCCTCACGCAAGGCATCGACCGCCACCCCCAGGTATCGCGTGTTCCAGAGGACGATCGCATTCACAACCAGCCCCAAGGCACTCAACTGGTCCTCTTGCCCTTCCCGGTACTTTTGATGAAGTTCGCCGCGTTTGCCATAAAAGATGTCCCGCGCCAAACTATGCCGGGCTTCCCCACGGTTGAGCTGCGTCAGAATCCGCCGCCGATAGCCCTCGTCATCCAGGTACGCCAAGAGATACCGGGTTTTATAGATCCGGCCCAGTTCCCCAATCGCGCGGCCTAATATCGTCGGTCGTCCGCCGCGCTGTAGCGTTTGGATGAGGGCCGTGGCATTGACGGTGCCCCATTTTAACGATCCCGCCACCCGCAGCATGTCCTCCCAGTGGCGCTGAATCAGATCGATCCGGATGCGGGCGCGCGCGAGATCATTCAGCACCCCATAATCGGCATCCGTCTGGATCCGCCAGAATCGCGCGTCCCCGAGATCGGCCAAACGCGGGCTAAATTGATAGCCTAAGAGGCCAAACAGCCAAAAAACGAGGTCACTATAGCCCGCCGTGTCGGTCATGATTTCGTGCGGATGCAGACCGCTGGTTTGTTCGAGGAGGCCCTCCAGCACCACCAGCGAATCCCGCAGAGTGCCTGGAACGACTAAGGCATGAAATCCACTAAATTGGTCACTCACGAAGTTGTAATAAGTCACGCCGCGCCCCATGCCAAAATATTTGGGATTGGTCCCGGCGTGCAGGGTGCGCACCGGCACGACAAACCGCATCCCATCCGCCGAGGCGACCTCCCCGGATCCCCACTGTTGGGCCAGCGGAAGCTGGCTGTGGTAGTCGACGAGGGTGGCGTTGGCGGCCGCCAACGTGTCGGCCCGGATATAGTTTTGGGCGACCCATGTCAGCCGGTCGCGGGCGAGCGCTGACACGTTCGGATTCACCACAGGAGCCAACCCGATGTTGCACGCTTGCGTGAGCAGTATGGCACAGACGCTCAGCGCCAAGTCCTGAATGCGGTCGCCGCCCTCGCTGACATGCGTAAACGCCTCTGCAAACCCGGTCCATTGCTGCCCTTCCAAGAGCAACTCGGGCAACGTGGGTTGGGGTAACCGATCGTTCACCTGTTGCCGTAGGGCGCAATCATGGCGGGCCTCGGGGTGGATTCGGTGGAACAAATGCGCCAGCTCGCGGATCTGGTGATCAATGAACCGCAATGGGAGGCCTGGCTTAAAGCCATCGGGATTGTGCTGGTGGCAGACAAAGACGGGGTGCTAACCGCCGTGGAGAGGCTCACCGCGAGCAACAGTACTTCTTTCCCACTAAGAGGTCCTCGTAGAATCCCTCCCATAAAAACAGTGCCTTCCGCCAGCGCCCCCGTCACCCAGGGCTCGGGTGCCGCCTTCCACATAGCCTTGATTAATGCAACCAGCGCCGTTGTAATGGCTGCCGCTCCCGCTACCGTGAGAAAATACGAAAAACAAGCACCGCGTGGGCGTCGTCACCGCGGTGCGCGCAGCGAGACAGACGCCCCACCCTCTTTGCCGGCTGCAATAATGGTGGTCCCCCATCCCAGTATCTAATGACCTACGGTACGCAACAGGAGATAGAGCAGAGTTTAATTTATGGGCCTTCCTGTCCCCAATACGGTAGAGACCCTGCACGGTTGTGGCGTATCCATGATGGATTCCTCGTGTTGAACCCTTCGGACGGCTTGAGAGAGTCCACGTTAACTCAAGGCGATAGTCCCATAACTTTCAATGCTTAAATAGAGGAAGAATTACCCATCCCATTGAATGCCGTTATTAAAGGGTTTGGTATCATCGTGGTCTTTTCGTAAAAAGCCCCTAGATATTGGCCGGGATGGAGGAATTAAGCATGCAAAGTAAGGGTGCTTTGGCAATTTCAGCGATGTTTTTACTACTCAGTGCGGTCCCTGCGACGAGTGCCGTTGCCGCCACCCAAGCGAATCAACCCGCAAAGGCTTTTAGCAACGTGCGTCCGGTCGTTAAAAAAGCGCCCCAAGCCTCTAAGTTAATTACGGGCCTGCCTCATAGTTCTCTCAGGCAAGTCCCAATAGCGCATGGGACAAGCAGCGGTGGACACCCTGCAGCCAAGCGCATTAAGGCACCACAACCGGACCGACTGACATTTATAGGGTCCGTTGCTCCATTTGTTTCCGGTAGCAATTCCACGCAAAAACTCGTGGTTGCGGTACATACTCGCAGCGGGAAGCCGGTTTCCCACGAAACTGTATCTTGGACAACGAGCAATCCTTTAATCGTAAAGGTAAAAAGCAAAACATCCACGAATGATCGGGGACAAGCCACAGATATTCTGACGGCCGGTTCCGCAAACGGACAGGCGCTTGTTACCGCTACCGTCGGGCATGTGTCCCTCAGTCTAACAGTCAATACGAACGGCAGTTCTTTGTTGTCAAGTTGGGGTATAGGAGACCCGACATCAGTGTCCGTTCTATCTCAATCGAGCAATCTCTCCAATCAAGCATCCTCCGCTGCCGGATGGTGGTCTAACGCCAATCCCGCATTAACTATTCAGGCCTACGATTCCTCTTCAACGATGCCCCAGCTAGAGCCCAATCAGGAAGTTGTGCTACAGGCCGCGTGGACAAGCCCGGATGAAGCGGCATCGAACGGAACGTCACAGCCGACCTGGGCCGTTGACAGCCCAGACGCCTCTGTCACTCAATCAAACTACACGTGGAACGCCCTGCCCAACCCGGCACCACCAGAGACAGTCGCAAGCAACGTGATGTCATTCACGGCCTCTGAACCCGGTGTGTATGTAATTCAAGCCCAATGGGATGGAACTGATAGTGTGCCACTGGTGATTACCGTGGGTGAATCTCAGTTAGCGGCTCCCAATGTGGGAACGATGCCGCCTCAAATTGCGGGGGTTGCCGCCGTCAATACCGCAGCCCTACAAGTTGATCCAACCGACAGTGCAGCGGTTCAAAGCGGGAATCAATCCAACCCAGGAATTCTTCCTAATATTTGGATTGGAATGCCTGTGCATGGTTGGATTCCACTATCGGGCCAAATTCCCGCTACATGGATTAATCCCGCCTGGAGCCAGACAGTGACTGTCGTTCTAACTAACGCGAATAACAGCAATAGTGTTAATTACCTATTGCCCATTGACGCCAACGGCAATTTTAGCGGTGTGGTGGCCAGCCCCTTCAAAGGGCACGTGCAAGTCGAGATAGAACCTTCTAGCTACACCGCCACGGATGCGAATGTACCCGTCGCGAACCAAGCTCAGAATGACTCCCTCTGGAATACGTATCTGGATGTCAACCAGTCCGTATCATTGCCAGCGCATTTAGCGGCCTTGGCTAATGTTGACTACCTCCGACCCAATTTTGCCTCCGCGATTGACCAAGCTGCCACCCTATGGTACAACTCGCCAGACCCGGTGTCGGGAGCCATCGCCATTTCTAATTGGGTCGCAACAAATATTGCCTATAACTATAATGAGGATACCCAGATAACGTCCAATCCCGACACCTGGCAAGTTGGCGCCACCGCCAGTCAAACCTGGCAAGCGCAGTCGGGCGTATGCGAGAATTATTCGCAGGTACTGGTTGCCATGGACCGGGCACTGGGAATCCCCGCCGACATCGAGTATGGTGTGGCTAGCAGTTCCTGGATTACCAACTGGACCCCTTCGCTTGTGAGCCAGTTAAATAACGATGGTTGGGCGCATGCCTGGGTGGCCATTTATGGGCTGACCCCTCAGCCGCTAATGACGGACCCAACATGGAATGGGGGCTCGCCCTCGTCAGTCAGCCAAGCCAATTATCTCTGCAGCCAATATACCACCAGCACAACTTTGTACCAGGGCTCGCATGATGCCAGCGGTCCTGATACTCAGGGACTGATAATGCCCTAACCCCAAAGTCTACGTGGTGAGATTTATACGTGGGTTGCCTCTAGCATGAGGCAACCCTTTGGTGGTTGGCGATCATGTGCTGCGACGGCTTTTTTCATACGTTTTAGACCCTTTCAACGATCTTTGGGGGGGACTTTAGCATTGACGCTGATGAATCGGCCATTAATGGCGATAGAGATTCTGTCACCGCTGCTGCTTGGTGAATTAAAACTGCCATGAACCGCCCAAGACTTCGCTTCAAGCCAGCCCGTTCCACGCCGTTTTGAACACGGCATGAGCTTAGACAAAAATGAGCATTCTCCCCATATGAGTGAATCCTTATGGCCGGAAGTAAAGCCTCCAAACGATCCCCTGCCCTGCGATCAGTGCGAACTGGTCCGGCAGTCTCCACGTCTCATTTGGGGGGAAGGGAATCCCGAGGCTTCTCTATGGATTTTGTTGGATAATCCCGGGGCACGGGAGAACCGGGAACAAATGCCATGGGTCTGCGGCGCCCGAGAGACGCTGTACGACCTGGCCGAAAAGGCTGGCTTTCTTCCCCACGATCTTTACGTGACCTATGTGGTGCGAAGACGCCCGCGCAGAGCATACGACAAACCTCGGGAAAGGCAGCGCTGTCTCCAAAATCTCCATCATCAACTCGCCCTGTCACCACCCAAAATGATGTTATGCTTAGGCGATGTCGCCATAAAGAGCTTCACCGCTAACCCTGATCAATCGGTTAAAAATGCGCGCCAGCACTGGTGGGAGGAATCAGATATCGCCATCTCAGCGTCCTACCATCCACTGGCGGTCCGAAGACGGCCCAGCCTGCGCGCCTATGCCGATGCCGATTGGCAGTTGTGCTATGCCCACTACCGCCTGGCCAACACGCCGATACCCTAGACGTAGGCCG
>JAJYTS010000103.1 GCA_021792935.1 Bacillota bacterium
ATGACATTCGTCAAGTGGTCGGCTTAGACTTCGGAATGAACTTTTTGGTCACCGCCTACGATTCCCAAGGACAAACCACCTTTTTCCCGGGCCGCGCGGTGAAAGCGCGGCGCGCCCACTTCAAGAGCCTCCGACAGGCCCTACAACGTCGGCAGACCCCTTCGGCCCGCCGGCGCCTGAAACGCTTGGGGCAACGAGAAAACCGTTGGATGACCGATGTGAACCATCAGGTCAGTAAGGCACTCGTCGCTCGCTATGGCGCTCAGACGCTGTTTGTGGTGGAAGATTTGACGGGAATTCGGGGAGCAACAGAGCGGGTCCGGCGGCGCGATCGCTACACGACGGTCTCGTGGGCGTTTTATCAGCTCCGGCAAATGTTCGAATATAAGGCATCCCTGCATCAAGCGCGTACGGTGGCCGTGGATCCCCGCTACACCTCCCAAACCTGTCCGAAATGCGGGCATGTGGCCCGCGGGAATCGCGATAAGCGACGGCACCGTTTCGAGTGTCAACAGTGCCATTACCGGTCAAACGATGACCGGATTGGCGCCATGAACCTGCACCGTCAGGGAATCGAGTACCGGGTGACAGGTGCGACTGCGGCATGCCCGCCGTCGTGAGGGTGCTGTCAATCACCCTACCATGCGACCTCACCTTAAGGAAGGAGACGGCTTCGGCTATCATCTGCACTTCCGGGGAGTCGCAAGCTCCGCCCTTCAGGGCGGGGTCGTTGACTGGGGCGTTAGTACATGAGTGCTTGCCCCCGATCAATCGGTTTTGACCGGGTATCCATGCGCCGCGAACGGATTCGATCAGCACCAGATGGCCCTGCTTTTTTTGGTCAGGAGTTGACGCATCGCCAACCGGTCAGTCTTTCATCGAAATAAAAGTCTACACGCGGCCAATTAGCATGGTCTCATCGCCCCCAAAAATCCGGCGGCGTTTCCAAGGGGGAGGGGTAGCTACCAATAGCCAAGCCCTAAGTTTCCAATGAGAGATTAAAAACCACGGCTCCGGCAATATCCAGGTATCCGCGAATACCCACGAAGGAGTGGGCACACCGTCTCGGACACAGAGATACTCCACTGTAGCGGCTAAGAAGCACGCCCAACGGTGCCGCTCCACATCTTCAGCATCTGCGATTGAGTCCACAACGAGACGCCGCCGCTCGCTTATATCCCCCGTGCGGCGCCAATCATCCAAAAAGTCTCCCAACACAATAGACGGAGAATCGTCCTCACTAAGCGCCCTTTGCCACGTCTGCGCCAGAGTAGGCGGAATATAAAGACTCAATCCGATGACAACTCCTCAAAACAAGACTCGGCGAAATACTCATGTTTAGCCGTTAGCAAGTGACGAGGAATGTAGCGTTCCACAACATCCAACGCATCTGTAACCGACTGAATCCCCAGGTGTTGAATGAGTGCCCGCACATCGGCCACATCCTCCACGCGAGCAGCATAAACCTTCAAGGCCAGCATGTAATCTGCTGATACGGCATAAACGCTAAGTCCGGCGAACTCGCGCCATAGTTCTTGAGGCGGTGTGCCATAAAAAAAACCCTTCATGCCATCATTCAGCCAATCTGATGGTAGGTTGAGCTGTTGGGCCACGGCTTTTGCCGCAACCCTAATGGGTTCACTAGGCGGGGCAATATAGGCATCAATATCTTTTGTTACCCCCCGGGAACCGAGTACCAACGCCATCCATGCCCCGTCGGCTACAATGATATCAGCATGTTGGTGCTGGGCGGCCATTTCTCGACCCAACGCCTCCATAGCATCTCGCATTTCGTCGATATTCACGAACCGGCCCACCCCCTACGATCACTTCACCAGTAGCTTGTTTAGCCGAGTGTAGCATAATCCAATAATTGTCAATACTACCTCAGCTGCTATGATCTACGATGTTTAGGCTATGGCAATTACGAGGCCGATAAAAGCTAGATAGAAGAGACCGGCCGCCAATAACTCAGAGATATGCAATATCCCATCCCGTGAGCGGGCCAGGGTCCATAGGGCCGCCAGCCAGGCCAATCCGGCGGTCACTGTTTCTAACGTGGAAAAGTGCCAAGGGGTGAGCCACAGTCCCATAGCGGGCACTAACGAGGCTTGAAAAGCCATGGCGCCGGTGACATTACCCACCGCTAGGGTGTCCTTTCTGCGCCGCAGCCAAATCACGCTGTTCAACACTTCGGGAAGCTCCGTCGCCAAAGGAGTAACAATGACCGAAACCAAAAAGCTGCTGACCCGCACCCACCCCGTCACTTCTCCCAATGCCGATACGAAGAAATGAGCCCCGACAATCAGGCCAAAAAGTGCCACTCCCACTTGCAGCCAAACCACCGCCAAGGGGGGACGCGCGGAATGGTGAAAGTGCAATGGCTGATCAGGCGCGACGCGATTGGCCCCAGTGGTCCCCTGCCGCACCAACCGCCAAGCGTGAATCAGATAGCCAGCCACCAAGATTCCTCCCACCAATCGGTGAACATCGGGCGGAAAAAAAGCGGCCGCCAACGCTAGCCCAAAAGCAGCCAGAAAGAAACGCAAGTCGCTTAACATGGCCTCTTTGGAGACTCTTAGTCCCTCGGCACGGCGCCCACTGGCCCACACGCCCAGTCCAATGATGGCAAATCCCAAAGTGGCCAGCATAAAAGGCGCCCCCAAAATGGCGCCCAAACCAATGCCTTGCTGCGACCCTGAGCCCGAAAAGGCAAAGGCCATAAGAGGAACCAAAGTTTCCGGCAGAGCCGTGCCCAACGCGGCCAAGAGCGAGCCGGAAACTCCTTCACTAAAACCGAGACCGTACCCCAGCCATTCCACGCCATTGGTAAAGTAGTCGGCCGACAGCACGATGAGCAGCATTCCCGCCACTAGCAGAACTAGCAAGTACCAGCCTCCTCCTGCTCCCCATCACAGTATATGGTTGGCCAGACGGGTCAGACCCTGGGGAATTCGGGAAATGCCAGTTGCCGCAAGCCCTCATACACGGCAATGGCTACCGTGTTAGAAAGATTTAAGGAGCGAACGCCCGGCGCCATGGGGATGAAGCGCCAGTCCGAGCGATGCTCCTCCAATATCTCGGGGGGAAGGCCCACTGACTCGCGCCCAAACACGAGCACGTCTTGCGCTCCATAGCCCACGTCGGAATAACAGGCGCCCCCCTTGGCGGTAAAGAAATGAAATGCTCCGGCCCCGCCCAGGGTCTCTCGCAACTGGGCCCAATTGGCATGAACACGGACATCCACCAGGTGCCAATAATCGACGCCAGCCCGCTTAAGATGACGGTCGTCAATAGTAAAACCCAGCGGTTCAACCAGGTGCAAGGTGGTCCCCGTGGCCGCGCAGGTCCGGGCAATATTCCCGGTGTTCGGGGGTATTTCCGGCTCAACTAGTACAACGTGCAGACTCCATCCCCCCGTTTTAGCGCTTATGCGCGTGCTCGTGCAGTAACCGTAAAAGGTCCAGCGCCACGGGCCCGGCCCCGGAACTTATCGTCCGCCCGTCGACCGCGGCCACCGGCAGCACCTCCGTCAAAGTCCCACTGAGAAAAACTTCCTGGGACTGATACAGGTCATCGAGCGTGAAGGGCTCTTCCACTACCTGATAACCCTTTTTTCGCGCCAACTCAATGACGGCGATTCGGGTGATTCCCGGAAGAATGTAATTCGTTACCGGCGCTGTTTGTATTATGCCGTCCGCAACCCGGAAAACATTAGCGGAAGTGGCTTCCATCACCATTCCATCACGTACGAAAAGAGCGTCGTAAACACCGGCCTCGGCCGCTTTGCCCTTCGCCAGCACATTGGGCAAAAGGCCAATCGTTTTCACCCACACTTTAGCCCAGCGATCATCCGCGACGGTGATAAGCGATACTCCCTTTTCCACTACATCGCGGGGGATCGGGTCAACCGCACGAACCCACATGAGAACCGTGGGCGCCAATACTCCAGGAGCGGGAGGCGTGTGCGCCCGTTTTTGCACTCCGCGGGTAATTTGAAGATATAATGCCGCTTCTTCCGCCGGATTCTCCCCAATCAACTGGTCCCGAACCTGTCGCAACTCCTCCATGCTGACGCCGCCGATTCCCACCGCCTGTAGACTGCGGCGCAACCGTTCCATGTGCCGATCCCACTCAAATGGCCGCCCGGAATAAATGTGAACCACTTCGTAGACCCCATCGGCAAAAAGAAAGCCGCGATCGTCAATTGATACGAAAGCCTGACTTTCGTCAACATATGTCCCATTTAAGTAAACCTGCACCCCAATGTCCCCTCTCGCCTATAGCTGTCCCAAATTCTCCGCTAGTATCTCCTGCGCCTCTTCCGCTTCACCTTCGGGAACGCGGACCTCGATGCTGCCGCGGCCGTCTTCGTTTAATTCTACGGTCTTCAACGTGACCAGCAATCCTTCCGATGAGAGCAGGTTTTGCACCTTCTCCGCCACCCCTACGCTTGGCGCGATATAAACAACAGTCCACATCTTCCGACCCCCCCTTTTTCGATCACGGCACCTGGTCTGCTTCAACCAGGCGTAGCGCGCACTATAACGCGATGTGAAGGGAAAGTTATGGATTATTGTACGATTTTCCTGCTTTAACCGGTCACCAGGTTAAAATTCCATGGGAACCTCAATCTTAGAGCCGCCCTCCGTCTGTGTTTTCAGGAAAGACAAGAGGGCAGCCGCCATGGCTAGCGCCGCCAACACCACCAGCGAATAGCGCATGGTGGGAATCCAGGCCGCGCGCGGACCTCCTCCCAACCTTCCGCCATAGGCCGCCAAAAATCCCGCCATCAGGGTGCTGGACACCGCCGTGCCAAACGCCATGCCCAAGGAGCGCGACATATTGAGAATGCCGCCGCCCACGCCCAAATGGGTCGAGGGGAGCGAACCCATTACCGAACTGTTGTTGGGAGGCGTAAACATCCCAAGTCCAATCCCCACCAGCAAAAGTCCCGCGATAAGAGGGACAAGATGGGCTTGCACAGCGACAGACACCGCCAACAGGGCGGCGCCTACCGCGCTGGAAATCATTCCCACGGTTGTTAACAACCGTGCCCCGTAGCGGTCGGCCAATCCTCCCGCCTGAGGGGATACTAACGTCATTCCCACCGGCACCGCCGTTAGCAGCAGGCCCACTAAAGCGGCTGGGTAGCCGGACACCCGCTCAAAGAAATAGGGCATGAGGAACAGCACCCCAAACATCACGAGGTAGCTTAAAAGCCCCGTGATATTGCCGATGGTGAACACTTTCAGGCGAAACAGGGCGATATCCACCAAGGGCGCACGAAAGCGCTTTTCTCGATGGATAAATGACCATACTAAAAGGGCCGCCATGGCGAATAACGCCAGCACCAAGGGCGACGTCCATCCCATGTGAGGTGCGTCCGTCACGGCCAGCATCACCGCCACCAGGGCCGGGCTAAACATGAGGGCGCCCCACCAGTCAAAGGTGGCGGAGCGGCCCTCCCGCACCTTATCGCGGGGCAAGATCGCGGCTGCCATTAAAGTGCCAATAATGCCCACGGGAATATTCACGTAAAAAATGGCGCGCCAGCCAAACAGGCCGATGA
>JAJYTS010000104.1 GCA_021792935.1 Bacillota bacterium
AAAGCACCGACACGGCATTTAAGGTAGCATGCGCCACGGTGGAGGGGATGAGGGAGCGGGTGCGGCGATAAAGCTCATTAAGAATGAATCCCGCCAGGGTTAAGGGGATAAACAGTGTCAAATCGCGGTGAGCCAGCCCGAAAATGGCGGCCGACGCCAGGCTTCCGACCCAGTACCCCCAACGGTGACTTAGCGCCAAGAATAGAATTCCCCGAAACAAGGCTTCTTCCGCCATCGGTGCTAACACGATCATCCCGGCCACTATGAGACCCCGGATGAGGGGGTGGCCATGGCTTAATCCTGGTACAAACACAAACGGGTTGTTGGACTGGACATGCACTTTTAGTCCCTGGGTTTCCACCAGGACCAGCAAAGCCACGGCGACAAGCATCGCGAGTCCCACTGCGAGGCCTAGGGCCGCCCCGGAGAGAGCTTTTGGGCTCAAGCGGTAGTTTTCTCGAAAAAAGCGCCGAAGCTGGCCCGATTGGCTCAGAATCACCAAAACAATGAGCCCCTCCCAGGGCGGTGTGGCCAAATAGGCAACCGCTAAAGAACTTAGCGTATAGCCTGCCGTACGAAAAGAGGGAACGGGCACAAGCGCCGCCAGACAAAAGGACACCAGAATCAGAACGGCAACGCCCAGCAGCGCTTGAGCAGGACTAGGAGGCCCGCGGAATCTTACGTGGCTCCACCACCCTATCACCGCCGCCAATATCATGGTGACGAGAATCAACATTATGGAATGTGAGCCTCTCCCCAGCGTCAACAACAAACTGGCACTTCCCACCGAAAGGGCGTTGATCCACCAACGGCCCCATAAATAGGAGGCGGAAAAAACGAACCCGAGCGCGATAAGCCCTGAGCCCATGGCAAGGGCTTGATTCGGCACGCTTATCGCCCGAGCTCCGAAGAATAAATAGAGTCCTAAACTGAGTAGGCCCAAAGGTACACGCAGCCAAATACGCATAATTGTTCGCCCTTCCCCGCCACCATGTTATAATACCGTCTAAACGACACAAGGAGCCTTTTATGCCCAGGCAGCGCGGCATAGACCGCCAAAATCATATTCTCTCCTTCATTCAATCGTATACGGATCGCTTTGGCTTTCCACCATCAGTAAGAGAAATTGGGGCGGCCGTAGGGCTCAAATCGACCGCGAGCGTGGCCCGCTACCTATCAGTCTTGCAAAACGACGGTCGCATCAGCCACCCCGCCAGCAAACGACGCGCTTGGAGCATAGAAAACCGTCCGGTTTCCGTGGTTGCGCCCCTCATTGGGCGCATTACCGCCGGTCAACCCATACTCGCTCAAGAAAACCTTGAAGAGCATTTTCGTCTTTCCCCGCGCCTTTTCTCGCGGGTACCCGATTATTTTTTACGGGTCAAAGGCGATTCAATGATTGAGGCGGGCATTTTTGAGGGCGATCTGGTGGCGGTCCAAGCCACCGAGTCTGCCGAGAATGGCGAGATTGTCATTGCTCTCATCGGGGAAGAGTCAACGGTGAAGTATTTGCAGAAAAAAGACGGACAGGTGCGGCTTAACCCTGCCAACCCTCGTTATGAGCCGATTGTGAGCCCCGAGATTAAGATTATTGGTCGGGTTGTGGGTCTGGTTCGGGCCTTATAACGCCAACGCCTGCAAAGCATCATCAATGGCCAGTTTGGTGTGCCAATGATTGATGCCTCCTTGCACGTAGACTCGATAGGGAGGCCGGATAGGCGCGTCGGCGGATAATTCCAACGATCCGCCAGCCACAAAACCGCCAGCCGCCATAATCACCGGATGATCGTAGCCGGGCATGTCCCAGGGCTCGGGCCGTACAAATCCGTCCACTGGTTGCCAAGATTGCAGGACTTGGCAAAACGTTATCACCCGCTCAGGGGTCCCCAACTCCAACGCCACCACAATGTCGTTTCGGCTTACCTCGTGGGCGGGTGGATCGCTGACAATCCCTTGCTGCTCGGCGGCTTGACTAATGTAAAGTCCCCCTTTAAGCGCTTCTCCGACAAGCTGGGGCGCCAAAAAGAATCCTTGCGCGAAGAGCCTCAAGTAAGGGCCGGTGGCGCCGACTTCGGCTCCGATTCCCGGAGCGAACAATTCATCGGCGACGGCTTCTATCATCGGGTCCGTACCCGCCACATAAGCTCCGGTGGGCGCGATGCTTCCCCCGGGGTTTTTCATAAGGCTCCCCACCACCAAGTCGGCTCCCCAGTGGCCGGGCTCGGTCGTTTGGGTAAACTCCCCGTAACAGTTGTCCACCATGACCTGGCCACCGCGCGAATGGGCCCAGCTTATCAGCGGCTCAATCTGTTCCTGGCCCCAAGACGGTCGATTGGAGTAGCCCCGAGAACGCTGAATGTAAAGAAGATCGCCCCTATTCAGTTCGCAATCGCTCAGATGGTTGACCCCTTCGCCCCCTGCCAACATCGCGATGGTGACGCCTTTGTTCTCCAGCGCCCGAAAGGTGGGCCTAATGGTGTCATAGGGCCAGCCACCCGCCAGCCATATTCTCCGTCCCGGTTTTGCCAGCGCCTTCAGCGCGGTGGCAATGGCATGGGTGCCGGACGCCCATTGGGCGCGAATCAGCGCCCGCGAGCAGCCAAACACCCGGGCTACCACCTGGTCCAACAGCTCACGCCCTCGGTCCTGATATCCGTAGCCGGTGCTGCCCATCAGATCCAGACTGGCTAACCCGCTGGTGCGAAACGCGTTCACCATGCGTTCGCTATTCGCCGCCACCACCTCATCGACCAGCCGCCAGCGGTTTTCAACATCCTCGTTGATTAAAGTCGCCGTTGCAAGCGCCCCCTCACAGTGGCGATCATACACGATTGCGGACCGGGCGCGAAGTGTTACGGAATAGCCCGTAGTATCCACACCTTTAAATCACGAAAGCCGCGGCGGGTGGCGCTGGATACGGGGATAATAGTCACGTCCCGATAATTGTCCTTAAGGATTCTTAACCCTTCATGACTTCCCGGGCGATCCATTTTGTTAGCCACCAACAGGTAACCAGGCTTATGACGGCCAAACTCCATTAATCCGGCATCGAACCCTTCCGGGCCTTGATCGCGATGAGAGGGGACGGCCGACGCATCCATCACATGAAAAATCATGCGGGCGCTGAGTAGATATTCGAGAGTGAGCGCGGTTTGGCGGCGTTGATCAAGTGAGGGTGAGATCCCCAGGGAAATCCCCGGAGTGTCTAGAACCATGACCCGGGCATGTTGGTGGCCTGCCGCCACGTCTACGGCCACTGCTTGTATGCGAATAGTCTTAGACGCCTCCAGGGAAACTAACTGCCGGCGAGCTCGCTCCAAGCCCAGACGTTGGCTGCGGCGGACTCCATCGTCGTCTTGAACGTCAATGCGAATTTCCCGTAGTCCCAAATACGCTACCAGATTTATCATGAGCAAGGTTTTGCCCACATTGGGCCGGCCAATGATGAGAAGATTCACGAACGGAATTCCCCACTAAAGTCTGACCAAGCCAGAGTCATGAGATCGTGCCGCGACAGAGGTAAGTTGCGGGCCGTTAAGCGTGCCGCCTGCCGTCGAATGGCATGCTCCAGCATGTTTCGAACCATGCGGGCATTCCCCGCGTTTTTATGCCAATAGTCCGCATTGGCGGACAAAAGGCGGTGGAGGTTAGACTCCGCATCGGGTGACAGTAGATAGTCGCGTTCGCGGACCAATTTGCGAGCGATTTGCACTAAGTCGGCAGGGGTGTAATCCGGGAAATCGAGGCGGATGGGAAATCGCGAAAGAAGACCGGGGTTCGCAGACAAAAACCATGCCATCTCATCCGGGTATCCGGCGAGTATGACCAAGAGCTGGTCGCGATAGTTTTCGGAGGCGGCCACCAGGGTGTCAATCGCTTCTTTGCCGAAGTCCTTTTCCCCGCCCCGGGCTAAAGCGTAGGCTTCGTCCACGAAAAGAACCCCTCCCAGGGCCCGTTTAACCACCTCACGAGTTTTTTGAGCCGTGTGACCAATGTATTCCCCCACCAAATCTGCCCGCTCCACTTCCACCAAATGACCTTTGGGGAGTACCTGCAAAGCTTGAAAGAGCCGGCCCATAATTCGCGCCACCGTGGTTTTACCCGTCCCCGGCGATCCAGAAAATATCATATGCAGCGATTGCTGATTGCTCTTGAGTCCTGATTGTTGGCGCAGCGCCTGCACTTGCACAAAAGCCCGGATATCCTCCACCACCTGCTTGATAGGGTCTAGTCCTACCAGACGATTTAAATCCCGCAAGACTTGATCGGCTGTTTCCTTTTCGGCATCCAGCCGCTCCCGCCGGGGAGGGCTCTGCTCGGATTGCGTGAAAGTGGTGAAAAGGCTGATGGCGGTTTCCGGTGCCATTCGGCCAGCCTCGATCCAGTACAACACCTCCTCGGGAGAGCCTGGCCCCGTGTCCAGAGACATTAAATCCCCCATGTCAACCGCCTCCTCCATCTTCTACCACTATACGAACGGCAGACATGAAATCTGTCTACCTAGCCCATGCGGAAAATAAATCCACCTACTCTCAAATTATGGCAGGCAAAATCTTCCATGATGGCGAATACGGTATAGAAAATTCAGGGAGGAGGGTGATGATGACTTTACGCCATTGGCTACCCACTCGGTGGGGGGAATTGCTTCTATCCGTCATAGGAGCCGTTCTGCTTGGGTTCATGTCAATTGCTGGCGCCTCGAAAGCGGCGCCTCT
This sequence comes from Bacillota bacterium, assembly GCA_021792935.1. Lineage (GTDB taxonomy): Bacteria > Bacillota > Sulfobacillia > Sulfobacillales > Sulfobacillaceae > Sulfobacillus_B. The sequence continues at coordinate 4,716 of JAJYTS010000104.1, forward strand.
CTCTTTGCCCCATGAGAGTCCCCCTGTTCACGCGGTTCTGGCCCGCACCACAACAACCCAGATGCTTGTCGACCGTCCCCACCCCCGCTTGCCTCTCGGCCAGGTGCCGTCCCACCTGCGCAGGCCAAGACGGTATCGCATTCACTGGGGCCAAACATTGTGGGGTATTGCGCGGAGGTTCCACTTAACCCTCAAAGAACTGCAAGAGGCAAATCAGCTAACTTCCGATAGTGTTATTCTGGCGGGCACTTCCCTTATCATCCCCATTGTGTATCGAGTCCAGGCCGGTCAACGCTTAGATGCAGTGGCGCGTCGCTGGGATGTGAGCCCCAATAACTTGTTAGCGGAAAATCAGCTGCCCAGCGCGGCGTTGACTGCCGGACAGACCTTGGTCATCCCCAGCCCTTCACAATCTCCTCCGCCACCGCTGCCCAGCCGGGGTCGTTGGTCCAATCCCTATAATCTTAGTCCCGCGGCTGTTCTCATGATAGCCCATTTGGTGCAGGCGGAAGCGGGAAACCAATCTCTGGAGGCTCAGGTGGCCGTTGCCGCGGTGGTGTTAAATCGTCTGAAATCGCCACAATTTCCTAAGACCGTGAACGAAATCATTTTTGCTCCCGGACAATTTCAAACGGTGGCGTCCGCAACCTTTTGGAACAATCCTGGTCCCCTATCACTTTTGGCGGCTAAGGCGGCGGCCACCGGATGGGATCCCACAGGCGGCGCCCTTTATTTTTACAATCCATCCTTGCCCCACGTGGCTTGGATGGATTCTTTGCCGCAAACGGCCGTCATTGGGTCTCAAATTTTTTCCCGTTAGGCTTAGCGGACGGACTCGACA
>JAJYTS010000105.1 GCA_021792935.1 Bacillota bacterium
GCCGACTTCTAAAGCCGGCCATTGGATTTGAAGTCCAAGGAAGGCACCAAGCCTCCACCTACCCCCGAGACGTACTTGATGATATGCGGTTTAGGGCTTATTGTCAAAAAATGCGGGCACTCTTTCTCTAAGCCAGGCGTCATTGGTTTCCTCATATAACCCCGTGGATAGATACCGCTCTCCTGAATCCGCGAATATCACCACAATATTGGTCAGCCCATCCTTTAACAACCGCTCGGCAGCCCAATAGGTGGCTCCAGACGATAGACCCGCCAATATTCCTTCCTCCCGCGGCAAACGGCGAGCGCAATCCCAAGCCCCGTCATCCGGGACCGAGACCACACGATCCACCACCATGGAGTCATAAATAACGGGAATAAATCCCGCCCCTATCCCCTGAATCTTATGGCTGGACGGCTCGTTACCCGATAGCACCGCCGAACTTTCCGGCTCCACCGCGACAATTTGAATCGACGAGTCTTTCCGCTTCAAATACCGCCCCGTTCCTGTTATGGTGCCACCTGTGCCGACCCCAGCCACAAAAGCGCGCAGGGTTCCCTGAGTCTGCTCCCACACTTCAGGACCTGTGGTGGTCTCATGAATGGCCGGGTTTGCGAGGTTCTCGTGCTGCCTTAGCATAAACCCCTCCGGCAATTGAGCTTCAAGCTCCTTGGCCCGGCGAATGGCACCCGAAGTCCGTTCGACCTGGGGAGTTTCCATCACGGTGGCGCCATAGGCCCAAAACAACTGCTTGCGCTCGCGGCTTTGCCCCTCCGGCATAAACACCACCAGTTTCAGCTTCATGGCCGCGCACGCCATCGCCAGCGCCAAACCGGTATTGCCTGAGGTCGCCTCAATAATTACAGTATTTTCATGAATTTTTCCCTTATCCATGGCATCCCGCAACATGGAAAACGCTGTGCGATCTTTAATAGAACCCCCAGGATTGCGCGACTCCAATTTTGCCCATACATGCGTACCGTATTGTTGTGATAATCCCGTCAGTTCAATAAGAGGAGTTTGCCCCACGAAACGGGCTACATCCGCCATTTTTATTCCCCCCAAGCACGAAAATAGGAACCCCTCCGGGTTCCCTATATTGTAGTAAAACCCCGTTTAACCTGACTCTCTGCCGTCCTTGAAACCCAAGGACACTCCCGCGCTGCCAGTGACTGCGTTCACCCCGCATGCGCTATGCATGCCCAGGCCCCAACTTCCACAAAGTGGTGTTATAGACTAACCGCTCGCTCCTTCACTACGTTGTCAACCGCTTGCCGCCGAAATCTTGGTTGTCCTTTCTAGTATAGCACCCGGTCCCGCTCATATCTTACTTTCTTGCCCGGGCGAGTATGGCTTGGTGGGCCGACATCTCTTCATCGATAGCCAGCGGCTCTAACGATTGGCTCAACCCTTGGCGTTCCAGTGCCCAGGAAAGCAGCAAGTCGGCCAAATGAGGGTTTTTGGGCAGTAGCGATCCATGCAAATAAGTGCCGACAACCCGCGTCTGCAAAGCGCCTTCCCATCCGTCCGCGCCATTGTTGCCCCGGCCTAATCGAACCTTCCCCAAAGGCTTGGCGGAGGATCCGAGATAGGTTCTTCCGCCGTGATTTTCAAAGCCCACCAGCGTGGCCGGTTGGATGGGCAGCGTGGTCTCCGTAACCACATCTCCGATAGCGCGGCCCTGTCCTGGTTCGGTCCACACATCCAGAACGCCTAACCCCGGCAATTTCTGTCCTGATGCCGTCGTATAGCACTGCCCCAATAATTGAAAGGCTCCACAAATGGCCAGCATGGGCATGCCGTCAGCCAGCCGCGGCAAAAGTTCGGGGCCGAGGCTAAGAAAATCATCGGCAATGCGCGATTGGTGAGAGTCCTCGCCTCCTCCCATAAACACCAAGTCGACGGCATCCCACTCAGCATCTTCCCCAGGTTCCCGGCGGATCACCGTGGTGGGAATGCCGCGCCAGCAAGCCCGCTGCGACAAGGCCAGCACATTTCCGCGATCACCATAAAGATTCATATGCTCAGGGTACAAGTACAAAATGTTAAAACGTCCCGCCACTCCGCCTCACTCCATTTGTCGAAAACCCCAATAATTTGTTGACCGCACCCAGCTTGACCACATAAGCTAACTATAGCATCGCCTAATAAGGAGCGGCATCATGCCCATCGATATCGAATTCCCGTTCCTCGACATGATAGACAGTGGGGACATTCCCTTAGTTGATCGACGCCAGTTGCACTATCTCACCAGAGGAGTGCACCAAGCGGCTGAACGCCTAAAGGCCAGCATACGCCAGATGGTGGAGGTATCGGTCTATTGGTGCGGCGCCCGGCCCGTAGTGGTGTTGCACACCCCCGTCAATCGTCCCGACCTCACCAAACTGGAAAAGTGGTTCGGGTTCGATGTGCGCCCGGCCAGCCCTACGGAAATCTCCGCGCTGTGCGGCACCCATATTTATGGTTCGCCCCCCGCGGGGCAATCCTATCAAATGCCCGTTTTCATTGATGACAACCTGACTCACCAACAGTTTGTGTGGGCGGCCGCTGGCGACCCCGCCGTATGGGTGGCTCTCACCCCGGATAATTTGGTGCGGGTGACGGGCGGCTACGTCGTGGATATCAAACGGCCCAACTATGTGCAAATGCTGGAACAGCGAGTGCCAAAAAGGAACGCCAAGACTGACGTCGAAAGTGGAGATTCCCCTACCACGGAATCCCCATAAAAATGGATATGAGGGCAGTCCCCTATAAGGCATCCCCCACAGTTGCGAGCATTTCAGGAATACAGCCACTCAATTCCTCTAGAGCCAACGACCTGAAACCATGACGGCCACCGCGGCGAAGGTAATCGTTGTCACTAAAATGGCACGCCAGCTAACCGCGATGGCATGAATGATGGCGGTGGGATGAGGCGGCCGCTCGCTCACGCCTAGAGTAGGCCGCAAGGCTACGATGCGGTCATAAACATTGGGACCTCCCAACGAGATGCCTATGGCCCCCGCCATGGCGGCCTCAGAAATTCCGGTATTGGGGGTGGGATGACGGCGTCCATCAGAGCGCATGGTTCCATAGGCTTGGCGAAATCGCCCTTCCATGGAAGCGGCGACGCTAATGGCTAATCCGGAAAGCCGGGCGGGAATCCAATTGGCCCAACGGTCCAGATGCGCGGCAAACCAGCCCAGATCCTCAAAGCGGCCGCTATGCTGGCCAATCATAGAATCCACGGTGTTAATGGCCTTATAGGCCCAAAGCCAGGCAGGCCCACCGATAAAGGTGTAAAAGAGGGGGCCGATGACGGCGTCGCAGGTGTGCCCGGCAATCGTCTCAATAGTGGCGCGAATGATATCGTCCCGGCTAAGTCCCGCCGTGTCTCGACTGGCAATATATTGAAGCCACTGCCGCGCCTCATCAGAGTGCCTGGTCACGAGGGGACGGTAGACCAATAGGGCAGCGTCCGTGAGCCCCCGAATGGCCAGCCCCCAGTAAGTCCACAACACCACCATGAACCAAAACACCCACACCGACAAATCCTGCGCAACCCACAGCAAGGCGGACACCAAGGCGACCGCCAGTCCAACGATAAAAAGCGTCATGATGGTTCCAATAACGCGAAGTCCCAAACGCCCCCACTGGCGACGGCGAATAACATTTTCCAGCAGCATGGCAAAACGCCCGATCAGCCGCACCGGGTGATAGTACCAGAGCAGGTCTCCCGTCAAAAGATCAATAACCGCGGCCAAAAGAATCCAAGCGGCCACGTTAATCCCAGTCCATATCGATAATAAATGAGTCCATCCCATTTGCTGCCACTCCCTTCCGGTTGCCGGCAGCGCAACTAAAATTGCTTGTGTCCCCATTCAAGATACCAGATGTTAGGCGTTATCAACTCGCCAATAGAGTGAGATTATGCCAATTGGGAGACTGGAGGACGCCCCCGAAGCGGGCAGACGGCCAAAAGACGCGGCAACAGCGTGGGCCAAGCGCGGAATATCGATGCCGCGCGACAGCATTGGCAAAACCATTGCCTTGCGTAAAGATATCGCGAATGGGTTGGCGTATGCACAAGAGATGCGTGGTGCGGTTATACTAGAACCCAAGGAGGCGACAATGTGGCGTCGGAACAACATCTCGAATCAGGACTTGACCAAGATCTTAAAACGCGGGTAACCAACAACTTTATTGAAGAGGGCCGCCTATTCGGGTCTATCTCGCAAAACCAGCTTACGACTGATGAGATAATGGCCTTGACCCGGGCAGGATGGTCAAAACTCGACTATCACGATGCCCCCGTCATGGAGGCGCCTCACTCCACCATCGACTGGTGGGGGCTAAAGCGCTGCCATCGAGACACCACGCTTCATGCCATTAGTCACCGATTCTCGGAGGGGGCACCTTGGATCGGCACCCGACAGGAAATTTTAGAGGAACTCTTGGCTTCCCAGTGGGAAAAGCAGGAAGAGGAACTGCGAACGTTGCTGCATGCCTTTGCGTACGCCTCCGTATGGAATCAGGAGGGCCGCGAGGAACCCACCTCCATTGAATCCCAAGAAACATTTTTCTTTTATACGGAACGCATGCGGGATACCGCCTTAAAAGCGACCGAACATGTCACCAAGGCTCCCGACCGCAATGATCTATTCTGGGAGATGGTCACGGCGCTAACCGAGGTTAGCGACTAAATTCTACCCTCGTTGGCCGAATGGGCAACCCGCTCGGGTCTGCAAAAAACGGCGATTGCCATCGAAGATTACCCGACCAAATCGGACGCCATCTTCTTGCTTCATCGTGTCACCGCTTCTTAGGGCCTGCGCCAGCCGTCCCCCTGCGGGGATTTGCGGGGGTCATCCACGAGAGAACGCTCCACAGGCTGTCACCGAGGATGCCAACTGACACCGGAACAGGTTGCAAGCTTCCAACCGAACTCTGCCCCTATGCGTAAATTGATTGCCGCGTTCATGTCCCAGTCATGGTGCGTTTGGCAAGCGGGACACGTCTATTCCCGAACACTGGGCCGCATTTTGGCACTTTAGAGCCACAACGGGCACAGGTTTGCGGGGCGGGATTCACGCGGCGACCATGCAGATTGCACCATTACATGCCTCTGCGCGGCGTTAATAGCGTCAAAGGCGCATGTTTTGCGCGATGCCACAAATTATTGCGAAGACCGAATCAACCAGATTGTGCGCAAAACAGATTCAGCCGCTGGTGATGAGGCAGATTCCTATCCGGCCCTCGCAAACAACATTGAGCACATGTTATCCCAAGGTCGGCTTAGGCTAGCTGCGGCGCCGTCCCAAACCATCTGACGCCAGACTGTTTTGTTCCCGTGGCGCCAGATTTGCTTTCTGACGCGAAGACCATCCTCCCCGCCTAAAAAGTCTTCTCCCGACCTTAGGCGACCGAGCAGGAGATTCCTCAGCGGCC
>JAJYTS010000014.1 GCA_021792935.1 Bacillota bacterium
GGGTATCGCAAACGATTTGACGAAGAATCCCACTTAGACTTGATGGACATCTTGAGCGGCTATGGGGCTTCGGCTCGGGTAAGCCTGCACGAGGCGGCACTTTTGGTCGGGGTGCCGGGGAAGCTGGATGTTGATGGAAATGATGTGGCAAACATGTTCGACCAGGGCCAGATTGGACGGATTCGCCAGTATTGCTGCCATGATGTGCTGACCACCACCCTGATTTTTATGCGCTACGCTTTTCATCGCGGCTGGCTGGACGCGGATGGAATGGAAACTTTGCGCGACAGTGCCTGGAAATGGGTGTCACAGGATAATACGGGGGTTTGGCAACCATTTCGTCAGGCTTGGACGGCATTGGAACAGGGTTTGGCATGACCGAATTGTTGTCGTGGACCGATCGGCAGCGCCTCACGCATATTTTGCGAACACGTCTCCATTTAGAGACATTGCATCCTTTTCAAGCCGATGTGATTGCGCGTTTATTAAAGGAGCAGTCCGTGTTGGCGGTCGTGGCCACCGGCGCCGGCAAGTCCCTGTGCTATCAGTTGCCCAGCCTTTATTGGGAACAGGGAGTTTTGGTGGTTTCTCCCTTAGTGGCGCTAATGAATCATCAGTCGGAGAAGATGGCCGCGCTCAATATCGCGTCCCGGGCTCTTACCGGGCAAATCGAGGAGGGAGAGCAGTCCGCTATATTGCGGGAATGGATGAAGGGCACCCTGCGACTTCTCTATGTGGCGCCGGAAAGGTTGGGGGATATCCGTTTTAAAGAGGCTTTACAGAAAAGGCCTCCCAAACTGTTAGTGGTGGATGAGGCGCATTGCATCTCTGAATGGGGCTACGATTTCCGTCCCGAATACCGGCGCATTCGGTTGTTTCGCGAATTCGTGGGGCAGCCGCCGGTGCTGGCCCTTACCGCCACGGCGACGGAGCGGGTCAAGGCGGATATCCGCTGGCAGCTTACCCGGGATGAAGAACCATTTACCCTGGTGGAAGGCGGTGTGGATCGTCCCAATATCTTTTTCTCGGTAGAAGCGGTGGCCGAGTCGCGCCAACAGCTTCAACGCGTGGCGCGGTTGGTGGGAGAGGTAGACGGCGGGGTTATTATTTATTGCGGCAGCCGCAAAAATGTGGAGCGTTGGGCCAAATACCTGGGTGGGGAACTAAAAGAGCCAGTCCGCCACTATCATGCTGGAATGGAGCCAGCCCAGAGGCGAGTTGTGGAAAGGGAGTTTTCCCAGGGGCGGCTTCGGGTCGTGGCGGCGACGACAGCCTTTGGAATGGGGATAGACCGAGGCGATATTCGCCGGGTTATTCATGTGACGGTTCCGCCTTCTTTAGACGCCTATTATCAAGAAATCGGGCGTGCAGGGCGGGACGGCCAGCCGGCCGAGGCTTTGATGGTTGTTCAATCTCTAGATTTATACCGGCGTGAGCGCTGGATCCGCGATGACCAGCCCGATGCCCAGTGGGTAGGGGAAGTCATCGATCGAATCGCGGTTCAGCCCGCTCATCGTTGGGTCACCTGGGAACTTGACGAGAGAGACGCGCGGACTTCTGTGGTGCTGGCGGTTTTGGAAGATCGGGGAATGGTGGCGACTTCCCCCGCGCCTTATGGGATTCGCGTGATGCGTGAAACAAATAGTGTGCTGGAGCAGCGGGAAGCCGTGGTTCACCGCCTTATGCAGTTTTGGCGGCAGCGGCAGACGCTTTTTGAAGAGATGGCCCACTATGTGGAAGGCGCCCAGTGCCGGCGCGAGATGCTTCTTCGCTATTATGGGCAGTTGGCGCACAAAGCCACTCCCTGTTGCGACCAGTGCGCAAGCGGGCCTCGCCCTAGCGGGGCGTGGCGTGCGGATACCGGCTTGGTGGATCAATTGCGCCGTTGGCGTCGACAAGAGGCGGAGCGGCTTGTGGTGGAGCCCTATATTGTATTAAGTGACCGGGATTTGTTGGGCATCGCGCTGAAACGGCCTGGGAGTCTGGAGGCGTTGGCGCAGTGCCGCGGAATGGGCCCCAAGCGCATGGAAAAGCATGGCCCTCGGTTGGTTGCCCTCATTCAAGAATATGAACGGGCCGCCGGTTCCAGTTTGCCCACTGTCGATGCGACATCAGCCCGAGATCGGGCCGTTTGGCATTTTCAAGCGGGAACGCCTTGGCAGCAGGTGGTTGCCGAGGTGGGCCGCAGTGAAGGCACGGTGCAAGGATATTTGACGGATTGGATTGGGTCAGCCCCGGAAAGCGAGTGGATTCACTATGTGCGACAGTGGATTTCTCCCGATGAGTACCAGCGTATGGAAAAACTGATGGAGGAGGCGGGCGCGCATCGCTTGCGGCCTCTTTTTGAGGCGGCCGACGGGCGCTATACCTATCGGCAGTGGGGTGTAGCCCGGGCGATATTTGGCCAACGTAAAGGCCAAGTCTCTCAGACTGTTGGCGGCGCCGATTAAGGCGAGCGCCCTATAAGGGCCGCGAGAAATATCCCCATACTGGCGGCGCCCCCCTTGGCTAAAAGTTGAAAATTTGATCGGAGATGCCGGCGGCGCAGCTTGGGGTCAGACAGATAGAAGCCAAGCAATCCTTTGGCAATATATTGGTGAAAATCTCCATCTGGAAGAGGTTGTGCGGCTCGCGTAATTTCGTCATAAATTCGGCGGATTCCGCGTACGGCTTGCCGGGGAGTGGGGTAATAGGCCACAAAATTGAGATCGCCCCCCACCCGATCCTCCTCTTGATCCACGTAATAGTCGAGAAGAATGTGCAGCGCTCCCATCCAGGGCATATAGAGTTGGACAACTAGCTCAATCTGAGAGGCATTAGAGTGGGGGGAGGCCGCTAGATTAAGCAGCGCGAAAAGACCCAGGGTGGAACCGGCGGCTGCGGAAAACTCCCACCAGGTGAGACCCTGGGCCAGGGAAGAATGAGTTTGGTGCCACTGCGCCAGTTGCGGCACCCGGTTTTGAGGAGGCCCATGCTTATAGACTTGTAAGTCGATGTAAAGCTCCACGAATTCTTGCAGACGACTTTTAACCGCCTCATACCCGGGAAAGCGGGTTAGGGCGGTTTGCGCCTCTTCCACCAAGAACCGCATGTACCCGCCATCGTTTTGATGGGGGTGAAGAAGATAATAGTCGCGCGGGGAGGTTCCTGGGTTTACGGCATCAATCAGCGCCTGATGGAGCAGCCGAAGGTCGCTCGGATCCTGGGACGGCCCGCGGTCTGTAATCGTGTCCAAATAGTCGCAAAGACTTTGATAGGGAATAAGAAAGGGAAGCAGTAGTCCCTGCCGGTCACGTGACGGACCCGCGAACACACCGCCCCCCTCGCAGTGAAACTGTTTGGTGCGCAAAGAGGTTTGGGCGTGTTCCCGCAATTCTTGCTGAGGAATCGCGAGCGCGCGCCCGCGAATGGGTGCCAGGGCCCGGACGACGCTTGGGCGCACAAAGCGAAAGTATTCACGGCTCCATTTCCAGATTTGCCTCTGGCTCCCCATTGTCTCATCTCCGATCATTATCCTTGTCCCTTCATTGTATGCTAACGGCGCCTCTAAGAACGACGGGGTATAGAGTGTCAAGCCAGGGGTGCCTCAGCCCTGGCTTGATGTGGCCGGCGTTAGCGCGGCAGGGGTAGGGGGGAGCGATTGGGACGTTGGTCAAAATTCGGCTTGATGGGCGCGAAGTTCGTGAGGATGTCTTCGATTTCCGCGATGGCCCGTTCCAGTTGCTCATCAACCCCATGCGCCATTGCTTGAGGCGTCTCCTCCACCACAATGTCGGGATCGGTTCCGTAGTTTTCCACGCCAAATCCTACGTCGCCAAACCAAAATGCGTCTTCCGGCTGTGTCGTGGTTCCCCAGTCCACCAGGGCATAGCGATAGTCGATGCCGATGACACCGCCCCAGGTGCGGGTCCCGATTAAAGGCCCAAGATTCATCATCTTAAAGGCGTGGCTGAAGATGTCCCCATCGGACCCGGCGTGTTCATTAGTGAGGGCTACCATGGCGCCGCTGGGGCTTTCATAGGGATACGCGCGGGGAAGGCCATGGCGGGTGCGAACGAAGGCAATCCGCTTTCGTCCCAGCATTTCCAGCAAGAGAGGAGAGACGATGCCTCCCCCGTTGTAGCGCACGTCAATGATGAGACCCTGGTGGTCATATTCCGCCAGGTAGCCTCGGTGAAACTCGCCAAATCCGGCGTTTCCCATGTTGGGGATGTGAATATAGCCGACTCGCCCATTGGTACGCTGATGAACATAGGAACGGTTGCTGTCGACCCAAGCACGGTATCGCGCCGGCAATTCATTGCGCAGGGGCCGAATCGTGACGGTTTGGGTGGGGGCGTCTTTACGGCTGACAGTAATGCTGACGTCTTGTCCCGCCTTATCAATTAACCGCGCCCCGGGCGGCAAGTCAGGGCCTAGCGCCTCTCCGTCAATGGCGGTGAGAATGTCCCCTGGGGCGATATTGGCACCGGGGGTTAAGAGCGGCGAGGTATGGTTGGGATCGGCGCTGTCGCCATGAACCAGCTCAACAATCTCATACCCGTTTTCCGAGGTGTTCCAGCGGAAGCGCGCCCCAAGAAAGCCCATCTTGTGAGAGGGTTCGGAACGATACTGGCCGCCGAATTCGTAGGCATGGGACGACCCCAATTCCCCTTGCATCTCCCAAATCAGGTCGGAGAATTCGCTGCGGGCGCCGATTCGCGGAAGCAGCCGAGCGTAGCGCTGATACACCGCATCCCAGTCAACACCCCCCATGTCGGACACCCAGAACATTTCCCGCATCCAACGCCAGGCCTCACGCTGCATCTGATACCATTCCGCTAGTTGCTCGACCTTCACATGGACGCGCTTAAAATCAACCACTCCGCTATCCTGCCCCGGCTTATTTTCTGCGAGGTTGACCTTGCTGCCGGCGCCTACCACGCGCAGTTGCGAGCCGATCCGGACCGCCATGGATTTATGGTCCGAGGATAGGCGGAAACTCGTGAGTTTCTCCGCCAAAGTCTCTTCTTTCAGGCTGGCGAGATCGTATTGGACTAATTCGTCATCGGCGGCCGGAGGTCCCGAGGTTAATCCGTCGCCGCCACCCGCGCGCGGGGATGTTTTGCTCCAAAATACGCGTCCGCTGCCGCCGGTGATTTTGCGGAATATCCCTTCTTTCACGGGAAAAGCGAGAACGCGTTCCTCAATCCCGTCCAGATCGATTTGAGTGTCCTGGTTTTCCTCGGGGGATTCGTCGCCGCCAAGGTGGAGTTCCTCCTCATGGACGTGAGGTTTTCGGATAAAGGGCGAGGTGGTTTCTTGGGACAAGGGGATTAAGCAGGGGAGTTCCCCCACGGGAAATGATCTGTCGAACTTCATCGCGTCGCCCACCGGATTAAAGACGCGCCGCGACAGAAAGTAGAGATATTTGCCTTCCGGGTCAAAGGCGGGCCGTCGGTCTATTAAAATGGGATTGGTAATCTGCTGGGAGTTTTTGTTGGACAGATTATAGAGAAAAAGAGGCGTGACCAGGCCTTGCGGCAGCGCGTAGGCTAGCCATCGGCTGTCGGGGGACCAGGCAAACCCGGCAACCGGACCATGCGGCGTTTCGGCTACCAATTCCGCTTCGAGTGTGGTGAGGTCCACCGTCCAAAGTTGCTGGCGTTCATTGGCCAGTGCCGCTTGTTGTCCATTAGGCGCCACCACGAGTTCGCTCACAATCCCAAAGTCGATGGGAACGCGGACAACGCTCCCCAAGGGATTAGGGCCGACCTCGCGGATTTCCAGCCGCTCTTCGCCTCCTTCATCGGAGATTGTGAGAATCCGTTGATCATCGATGGGGGCGGTGAGGCGGTAGCGAACCCCTTGTGACTGGCCCAGCTCTCGAACCGGTCCCGCGAATGGGGCCAGGTGGTAGAGTTTACCCCGAGCGGTGAACAATAGGCCGTGGTTGTCGTGGGAAAAGTTGTACTCGGACCAATATTCGGCAGCCTCCACATGCTTAATTTGACGCTGGGTGCGCTGCGAATGAAACTCCACCGCGATCATTTCCGATTTGTCTTCCTGAATGTTATAGCGGTACAGATCGCCGCCCGCGCAATAGACGATATGGCGGCCATCGCTGGAAAGGTGGCGCACAGCATAATCCTCGTGGTGGGTGTGGCGCCGTGTATCGCTTCCGTCAGGCCGCATGGAGTATAGATTGGCGTGCTGTTCATGGTCCGATATAAAGTAAATGCGATTGTTAATCCATAGGGGCATCACCATATTGCCGTCGTCGCGTGAAAACTTTTCAAACGTTCCGTTTCCTTCCCGGTCTATCCACAGCATTCCGCGGGTGCCGCCGCGATAGCGTTTCCAATGGGAGATGTCGGTGGTGGGGCGGCCCAGCACAATGCCTGCCCCGGGCCCGAAGGAAATCCAGGAGGCGCGTCCGTAAGGCAAGAGGTGGGCCTCGCCGCCTTCCCGGTCAATCGCGTAAAGGGAGCGCCAGGCCATAAATGGATTGCCATAATATGTAGAAAAAATGATGCGACCGTCAGGATGCCATCCTACCGTAGCGGCACCACTGCCTAAATATGTGAGTCGGCGAGCCTCGCCGCCCTGACTCGGCATCACGTATACTTCCGGATCCCCTTCCTCTTTTCCGGTGAAGGCCAAATGCCGGCCATCCGCAGAAAAACGGGGGTGGGAGATGGTGCCAAGCCCTGCGGTTAATCGGTTAGCGGGTCCCCCCGAAAGCGCGACTTGCCATAAATCGTCTTCGGCGACAAATACCACGGTGTCGTGACATACGGTAGGAAATCGGTAGTATCCTTCATTCATGCGCCGGTCCTCCTTTATGCGGTCCGCCGTTGCGGACATCGCTTCCAGTATAGGCAGGCTGGCAAAGAGGGGCAAATCGGGGACCAAGACAAGCCTATGCTATAATTTTTGCGATATACGAGGGGGACGGCCGTGGTTGGTGACAGTCGGTTTTTACGGGCTTGTCGGGGTGAGCCGCATGATCGGGTGCCGGTATGGTTTATGCGCCAAGCAGGGCGCTACCAGCCCTCCTACCGCGCTCTTCGGGCCCGATACAGCATGTTGCAATTGGCCCGTTCGCCCAAGCTTTTGAGCGATGTAACCGTTTCCGCCGTTGAGGAATTGGGAGTCGATGCCGCAATTCTCTTTTCTGATATTATGATCCCTTTGGACGGCACGGGGATTACGTTTGATATTGAAGAAAATGTTGGCCCAGTGGTCGCGGAGCCGTTGCGGACAGGGCATGATATTGCTCGCCTGCGAACATTTTCTCCGGGATTGCTGAATTATGTATTTGAGGGCATCCGCTTAACGGTTGACCGTCTTGGGGGTACGCCTTTGATTGGCTTCTCGGGTGCTCCTTTTACCCTGGCCAGTTATTTGGCGGAAGGGGGACCCTCCCGGACATATCGTTGGACCAAACGGCTCATGTGGGCGGAGGAAGAGGCCTTTAAGGCCTTGATGGAATATTTGTCTGACATGGTTGTGCGCTACTTAACAGCGCAAGCGCAAGCGGGGGCTTCCGCCCTGCAACTGTTCGACAGTTGGGTGGGGGCATTGTCGCTGTCAGATTACCGGTCGCATGTGCTGCCGCACATGCGCCGCATTTTCAAGGACTTGGCCAAGCTTCAGGTTCCTTTAATTTACTTTGGGGTGGGCGCCCAGCATCTCTTGGCGGATATGGCCGGGTCGGGGGCTACGGTTTTAGGTGTGGATTGGCGGATCCCGTTACCCATGGCGCGAGCGGCAGCCGGCAGCGCGGTTGGACTAATGGGCAACTTGGATCCCCAGCGTCTTTTGGCGGGGTGGCCGGCCGTCGAGTCGGGCTCGCGGGAGATTTTGCGATCAATGTCCCGTGACCCCCAGTTTATTTTCAATCTCGGGCATGGGGTGCCCAAAGAGGTGGATCCCGCTCTATTGAAGCGATTGGTCTCATGGATTCATGGCTGGGAAAGCGAAAAAATGGAGGAGGAAGGGTATTGACGCGAGCGGTCTTGTTGATGGCTTATGGCACGGCTCAAGGAGCGGATGACATTCCTCGCTATTACACACATATCCGCCACGGTCGGCCGCCTTCCACGGAGCAGCTCAGTGATTTAGCAGCCCGTTATCAAGCCATTGGGGGCATTTCGCCCTTGGCCATTATTACCGAACAGCAGGCGCGCTCCTTGGAGGCTGCGTTAAATGCGCGCCATGGTGCCGGGGCGTTTCAGGTGTTTGTGGGCATGAAGCACTCCCCGCCTTTTATCGCGGATGCCGTGCGCGCCATTGCCGCGAAGGAAATTGGCCAGACGGTGGGATTAGTATTGGCGCCCCATTATTCTGCCATGAGCGTGGGCACGTACCTGGCCGAAGCGGAATCGGCCATCAGCGATTTAGCTCAACCGCTTGAGCTTCGCGCCATTCGATCGTGGGCGGGCAGCCCTGGGCTTATTAGTTTGCTTCAGGATCGCATTGAGGAAACGCGAGAAAAATTTACCCGTGAGGAGCAGGAAAATCTCCCCATAATCTTTTCGGCCCATAGCTTGCCGCAGCGAATCTTGCGAGACAACGATCCTTATCCGGAGGAATTGCGCCTCACCGGGGATTTAGTGGCCGCATCGCTGGGCACCACGCACTATACCTTTTCCTGGCAGAGCGCGGGTAGAACCGCGGACCCCTGGCTGGGCCCCGATATTCTGGAAAAACTGGATCTTATGCAGCGGGATGGTTTTCGCCAAGCGATTATTTGTCCTTGCGGATTTGTGTCGGATCACTTGGAGGTTCTTTATGATTTGGATATCGAGGCACAGGAACGCGCTCGTCAATTCGGCATGCATATTGAGAGAACGCGCTCGTTGAACGCGGATCCCGCTTTCATCCGGGTACTGGCAAACCTGGTGGAGGATGCGGTTCAGTGACTCGTCGCGTGGCGGTGATTGGGGGAGGAATTTCTGGGCTGGCAGCCGCTTTTCGCATGGCTGACTTGGGCGGTGCCCACACTCTGACTCTTTTTGAAGCATCGGCACGCCTAGGAGGGGTTATTGAGAGCGAGAGACGTGATGGGGTGGTGCTGGAAGGCGGCCCCGATTCCAGTTTACGAAGAAAGCCGGAATTTCTGGAATTGGTTCAGCGCCTGGGATTAGGCGCACGGATAATGGGGACCAATCCCAAAGTTCAAGGTTCTTACATTTTTCACCGTGGCCACTTTTATGATATTCCCGGTGGCATTCAAGCCGGGGTTCCGACCCGATGGGATTCGCTTTGGTCGACTGAATTACTGTCGCTGGGAGAAAAGGTGCGGCTATGGGGGGATTTGGTGATTCCCTGCCGGGGGGACTCTACCGATATCGCCTTGGGCGCTTTGCTGCGCCGTCGATTTGGTGACGGCTACGTTGACCGCATTGCCTCCCCTATTTTGGCTGGAATTTATGCCGGTGATATTGATCGCCTGAGTACGGCGGTGCTCGCTCCGTCTCTTTTGACCTTTCAATCCCGGGGCCGGGGCCTGTTGCGTGGGGCGCGGGCGGACGGGGGCCGTATGACTACGGGCGGTGCCGCTGGCCAAAGTCTATTTGTCTCCTTGGCGACGGGCATGGAGTCGTTGATAGCGGCCTTGCACAGTGCGCTTAAGAACAACGTGGATATTCGCCTTAATTCCCCAGTGGTGTCGCTTGTCCCTATTGACGGGGGATTTAGGGTTGTGCTGCGGGATGGAAGTCCCATGCATTTTGATGATGTGGTGCTGGCGGTGCCCGCCTATCAAGCCGCCCAGATCCTCACTTTTATAGATCCGGAAGCGCGCAAGCGGTTGGCTGGCATTGAGTATGCCGATTTAGCGGTGGTGGGCGCTATTTACCACGGCCAGGCCTTCAATCGCCCTTTGACCCGGACAGGCTATTTGGTGCCGCGCGGAGAAGGGTTGGAAATGACGGCTAGCACCTGGGTGCGGGCGAAGTGGGACTACGCCGACCCCTCGGAGGATGTTCCGATTCGCGCGTTTTTTGGGCGCTCGGGGCAAGATGATTTCCTTAGGCGCACAGATGAGGAGATATTGGCCACTTGCCGACAGGAACTGGGGTTCATCATGGGGGTGACGGATGCGCCCCGATATGCGCGTGTTTTCCGGATTCCTCACGGTATGCCGCAATTTCATGTGGGCCACCAGCAGGTTGTCCGGCAAATACGGGACGAAATCTCGCGGTGGCGGGGATTAAAGTTGATTGGCTCCTATTTTGACGGGGTTGGCTTGTCTGATTGCATACGCCATGCCAATCAGGCGGCGGAGGAACTAGTGCCCGTGTCAGTACAGCCCTCGTTCTCCACTCTATAGCAGTGTTTGATATATGAGCGCAAAGGCACAAGACCGGCACACTGGTGCGCAGATGCCGGTTAGATTGGGGAGTGGCGCCATCACACCACCTAGGAATAGGCGATAAATGGAAAAAGGCGGGAGAGCCCCGGAGCACGACCAACGGTGTGAGCGTTATATTGGGGTTGGCGCGGCAGCGAGGGACGAATAGTTAGGGAATACAAGAGAAGGTGTTTTTCGCGGAAAATTATGTGGTTCGCGGTACCTTGGTGTTAAATGACGGGATCGTTCCCGATGGAGAGCTTGAAATACAAAGGGATCGGATTGTTGCGGTCAATAAACGGGCTTCACATCGGCAACCGGCACTCCATTGGAAGGATGGATGGATCTTTCCAGGATTGGTGGACATCCACGTGCACGGGATGGCGGGTTTTGACGTGATGGATGGTTCAATGGAAGTTTTGGCCGCTTTAGATCAGGCTCTTGCGGATTCGGGATGCACGCGGTATTTGGCCACAACGATGTCGGCATCCCGGCAGCGGTTAGAAGCTGTGCTTGGCGCGGTTGCGTCATTTAAACAGATCCACGGGGATTCGGGTCTGGCTGGGGTTCATTTAGAGGGTCCTTTTATTCACCCGGGGTATGCCGGGGCGCAGGGGGCCGAATTTATCCGCGACCCTGACCTAGCGGAGTTGCAGTCCTATTGTGCTCGTTTTCCTTCGCTTATCCGCCGCGTTACCTTGGCACCCGAACTTCCCGAGGCCCTTTCCCTGATTGCGTTTTGCCGTCAGGTGGGAATCACTGTTTCGGCTGGCCATTCCGGGGCCAATTTTTCCCAGGCTACCGAGGCCTTTAACGCGGGTGCGCAACAAGTGACACATCTTTTTAACGCGATGGCGCCCATGCATCATCGCGAACCTGGTTTGGCCGGAGCCGCCTTACAGCACCCGCAAGTGATGGTGGAGGTCATTGCGGATGGCGTGCACCTTCATCCCGCAGCTGTACGGCTTGCCGCTCGTTTGAAGGGGCCGGATCAGGTCATGCTGGCAACGGACGCTATGCGGGCGGCTGGATTGGGAGACGGCACCTATGAGTTAGGGGGCCAATCAATCGTGGTTGCCAATGGTGTGGCGCGCACTTCAGGGCAAAACTTGGCCGGCAGTACGCTGACGATGCTTCAAGCCGTTTTTGGATATCAGGCAATGGCCGGAGTAGATCTAGTCGAGGCAGTGCGGGCCGCCAGTCTTGTCCCCGCGCAAGCGGTGGGGCTGGCCGACCGCGGTGCTCTAAAGGCCGGATTTTGTGCGGACTTTCTTCTGGTTCACGCGAATGGGTCCAACCGCATGACCTGTCGCAATGGAAAAATACTTTATGATGGTCGATGAGGCCCCATACCCTTTGCGCTTAAGTAAAGCTCTTCCACCCAGGAGGCAATGGCTTACACGGTTGTCAGCCTCTTGACTGGCGTGGGCGGTTCACCATGGCCAAGCATCTGGTCGATGTCCTGATAGGGACCGCATAGCCGTCGTTCGCGAACATTAAGTAATAGCGCCCCGCCAAAGTAATACTTCCATTTTGGCCTGGCACCGAGTATGCGCGAGAGTCATACAGATCTAGGGATCCGCGACCAGGAAAAGTCTGGCCAAGGTGTGGTAATTGTGGCCGGGTCCGTGGCTCGGGTACGGGGGATGGCGCGGCCTGGCTTTGGCGGAACGGTTTAAGTCTTCGCATGAAGGGGCGGTTCTCATATGCACCCGTCTGAATTGTTAATTCTGGCAACGGCCCCATTTGTCTTGGGCATTATCCTTATTAGCGCCATTTGGAGGCTAACCGCTCGCTATCTCGACGCGGCCAATAATCCGCCCTATTTTACCTGGTATGTGCTGCATTTGGCGATTGGCTTGGTGGGATTGTTGGTAATTCTGGTGCTGGCGCTTCAGCACGACCTTAACGCCGCGGCTACCGCCGTGGTTGCCAGTATCGTCTCTTATGGACTAGGGGCTTCCACCAGCCAACAGAGCAAGAGCAGCCCAATGGGCTTGGATGCGGCGTCACGCTTGGCAAAAATTCAAGAGCTGCACGGGAATGGGGCCCTTACCGATGAGGAATATCATGAACGGCGCCAGGCCGTTATTGAAGGCCTTTAAAAGGGAATTGCGACGTATACGGTGGATATTCGCGGGGGGACCCGCAGAAACTTAAGGGTTTGGATGATCGGTATTGTTTGTATGAGCTATGTGCAATCTGAGGTTGGATTTTCCTGGTGTTTAGCCCAAGCCGCCCCCTTTGGCCACGCCGACTCAGTTTGGAACGGACGCCTGGGGTCGCGAGGATTGACGACCTGGGCTTGTTCCTTATCAAAAGCAAACCTTATAATATCGCGAATGGCCTGCATTCCGGCGTGAAAGCGCCTTAATCCCTTGCGTAACCGTGAACCAGGTGTTAAAGAAGGGCGCTCAATTCCCAGTTTTTTCTTGCCGTAACGAACAGTCTCGCGTATTCTGATAACAGGGTTGGGGAGTCGGGGGTCGGATCAGGTTGATCCGTCACGGAGGTATTTATGTCGGAGCGGTACAACCATGCACCGATTATATCAGCAATTTTAGACGTGCAGGCGGAACAAGCTGACAGCCGAGAAACGTTTTTTCAGCAGGACGCTAATTTTGAGGACCCGGATTATCCGACAAGACAAGTTATCCGAGGTATTAATCCTACGGTTGCTGGCACTACTGTTGGGGCTGCGGCCACTCAGACGTCGGCAGGAGTACTTTACCAGTCGTCAGACCAGAAGCAGTTTTTTCGGCTTACGCCCGATGGGTTTACGTTTGTTCGCCTTAATCCGTATATAAACTAGGAGTCTTTCGTGTCGGAGGCACGGCGAATTTGGGACCGGTGTTTGCCGGCGGTCAGAACCGTAGGTCGGTTGGGAGTAAGATACATAAATCGCTTGGATCTGCCTTTGCCTGTAAGAGATTTTAAAGATTTTCTGAGGACGGTTCCCGAAATTTCTCCCGACATGCCCCAGGAATTGTCCGGGATGTTCATGAGAGTGCAACTGCCTGTTGAGGCTAACGAAACACAGTTGTTTTTGACCGAGACGATGATTCAGCCGGACCGTCCTGAAGTGGTTTCTATAGTCCTTGATATTGATGTGAGTTCGGTCACCAACAGTCGTTCCGCGAATAAAGACATGTGGCAGAGGTTTGAACAATTCCGTACTATAAAGAATGAGGTCTTTGAAGCTTGCATAACCGATCGTATGAGGGAGTTGATACGATAAATGGCTACGCTACTGGTACCACCTAGAGCGATTCCTACCCCATATGAGATCATCCTCAACGGCCTTGGGTCTAGCGATGCTTGGGGACCGGAAATGGAAGAAGTGGTACGCATTGCTGCCGACTTGGCATTAGAGTATCGCGCTTTGATGGATTTGGCACCGGACAAGAACGAGGATTTTGATGTCGTACCTTTCGAGGAAGGTGAAATGCAGGTGGTGGTTACTGAGGTGTTTGATTGGACGCCGATGGCCTATCCATTAGACGAGAACTAAATGACCGGGCAGTGGGACCCTATCGAAACCGGTAGTTTACGGCAGGGAGAGTATGTTAAGCAGTGTCTTGTCCCAATACCGTCGGTGGATTTCGATGCGAGCAAGACCGACAAGCCAATGCCGATTAAGATGGCTCGAATGGATACGATTGTAATACCCAGAGCTGCGACCTCGAAAATATGAAGATTAAGGTTGTCGCACTATGCCCCATTTACTCAATTACCAAGTTTGAGGAATTCAATCCTACTTGGAAAAGGAGCGACTGAAACGAAGTTGCCAAAGGTCGACGGGAGGGACTCCATCTTCTACCCCCTGTAAACAAGGGGGATCTCCCTAATGCCTTAGTTGTCGATTTCCGACAGATATTTAGCGTGCCGTTCGACGTGCTTATGACCCTTGTGGAGGGTACATCGCGGGTAAGTTTGTGCTCCCCCTATTTAGAGCACTTCTCGCAAGCCTTGGGACATTACTTTATGCGGGTCGCCCTACCCGAAATTTTTCCGCGATTTTAGGAGGCTGGAGTTACCCCCCGTGCCATGGGTGGGTGCCATGGGCGACGGCTTAGTCTTTTGGTGAAGTTACATAGAGAACAGAATCCATCGTAAGGACACAATCTGTAGGTCTAGGTTACCGCCATTGGGGCACAGGGATCTCCGTTGTAGCTATGGTGCCCGCTAATCGACTAGGAAGCGCTGCGCAAAAAGAAATTGGAGTCTTAAACCCGCCACGATTAAAAAAATCGACTTGCGAGTTAGGCATGGGGCGAGTATGGTGAGGAACTTGCTAGCTTGAACCAGGGAAAAGTTCACGACCCGAACGACCACCCACTTGGCCAAGGTTTGCTCCGACAGCGACACCCCCCAGCGAGCCCGCTCTTGGGATTACCGGTGCAACGGGATGCTCCGGCAAACTTTTGATGGAGAATAGCCGCCAGCAACAACGCCGAGAGCAGACTTCCCGGGTAGACGGGAGGCGGGGCCGTGGCTGGTTTCATGGACGCCATGAGCGCCTTGTGCTCATAGACGTGGCAACGATAAATTTGCTGCCCATGTTCGTTCACCATCACATGGGCGGTGATAACTTTGGCTTGACCACAATTCTAAGCTGGGCCCATGCCGGAAGTCGGGGTGACCAATCGATGCCCTTTAAATGCGAATTACGCGACCCGGCTCGTCTGCGCATAAAGGTCCCCCAAGTCAGGCGGCTGGTCCAATCAGGTTTTGCGCAACATAGCGGATAATTCCGAAGGTCTAATCAGCCAGGTTTTACACAAAACGGGCCGACCTACTTGAGAGGATCGAACTCTGCATGGCCTATAGCCTCTGTATTATATGGCCGCCCGTTGAAACTGGCTTTGATACAGTTCGTAGTAGAAGCCGCGACGGGAAAGCAATTCCTCGTGGCTCCCTTGCTCAACGATGCGGCCGTGATTCATGACGATGATGGTATCGGCGCCGCGAATGGTGGATAGGCGGTGGGCGATGACGAAACTAGTGCGGCCCCGCATGAGATTGATCATGGCCAACTGAATGGCTACTTCCGTGCGGGTGTCTACGTTGGAGGTGGCCTCGTCCAAGATGAGAATGGCAGGGTCAGCTAAAAAGGCACGGGCGATAGTCAGTAGTTGCCGCTGGCCCTGCGAAATGTTGGAGGCCTCTTCATTGAGGACCGTGTTATAGCCATCCGGCAGAGTGCGGATAAAGTGGTCGGCACGCGCCGATATCGCGGCTTGAACAATTTCTTGATCGGAGGCACCTTCGCGGCCATAGGCGATGTTGTCGTGAATGGTCCCATGAAAGAGCCAAGTGTCCTGCAATACCATGCCGAACAAATGCCTTAGCTCCGCCCGGCGGATGTCACGAATATCTTGGCCATCCACCATAATTTGTCCCTGATCCACATCATAAAAGCGCATCGCCAGGTTTACCAAGGTAGTTTTTCCAGCACCGGTGGGTCCTACGATAGCGACGGTGGTTCCGGACTTAGCGTCAAGGCTGAAGTCCTCTATTAATGGGACATCGGGATTGTAGCGGAATGACACGGCCCGGAACTGGACATGACCCGGGCTTTTTTCCGGGGTTTGGCTGGCTGTTGCGTCCCGGGTCTCTTCTGGCTGGTCGAGAATCTCGTAGATGCGTTCCGCCGAGGCCAGCAGTGATTGAATAATGTTGGAAATGCTGGCCATTTGGGTGATGGGCATGGAGAACTGCCGCGCATATTGAATAAACGCTTGAATGTCGCCAATTTGAATAGTGCGGCGTGTCACCAGCACCCCTCCGAGAACACTGACCAACACATAACCTAAATTGCCGATGACATTCATCATCGGGTAAATAATGCCGGTGACAAATTGCGACTTCCAGGCCGAGTGGTAAAGACGGGTATTAATTTCTTCAAAGCCCTGGATCGACGGCTCTTCGTGCCCATACGCCTTGACAACGGAATGGCCGGTGTACGCTTCCTCCACATGGCCGTTAAGTTCGCCCAACTGGCGCTGTTGATCTTTGAAGTATCGCTGCGAGCGACGCACTACCATGGTGGTAAGGCCAAAGCTTAATGGCAAGGTGATGGACACCGCCAATGTCATTAATGGACTAATCGTCAGCATCATCACGATGACTCCGCCAAAGGTGACCACCGAGGTGATGAGTTGGCCCAGACTTTGCTGGAGGGTGCTGCTAATATTGTCAAAATCGTTGACGAACCGACTTAAGAGCTCGCCATGAGGATGATTGTCAAAAAATTGGATGGGCAAGCGGTTTAATTTCTCCATAAGCTTCTCGCGCATCCGAAACGTCAGATCTTGCGCAACTCCCGCCATGACCCATTGCTGCACGTAGCTGAAGCCGGAACTGATGAGGTAAAGGGCGGCCAGGAATCCCATGTCATGTAGAATGGCGCTAAAGTTCACGGAGGCGCCGGGCATATGGCGCAGCTTTTGAATAAATCCGTTAAACAGTACCGTTGTGGCGTTGCCAAGAATTTTTGGACTCCAGATGGTAAAAACGGTGCTAAGAATAGCGGCCGCCATCACCAGGCTCAGACGAATGCGATAGGGTCTGAATTCGCGCAATAGCCGGACCAAAGTACCTCGAGGGTTTTTGGCTTTTTCTATCGCGCGGGCAAAGCCAGGTCCTCTCCCCCATCCCACCGGAGGACGGCGAGGCCCGGATTCTCGATGGTAATCGCGGTTTTGCGCGCTCATTGAGCAATCTCCTCGGGTGAAAGTTGGGACGCCACAATTTCCTTATATACGGAGGATCTTGCCATCAGTTGGCTATGGGTTCCCGCCTCGGCCAGGCGACCTTCATCGAGCACTAATATTTGGTCCGCATCCATTATTGTCGCGACGCGTTGCGCGACGATGATGGATATGGCGTTCGCGGTGTGCTGACGCAATGCCCGCCTTAACGAGGCGTCGGTTTTGTAGTCCAATGCCGAAAAGGTATCGTCAAAGAGATAGATGGCGGGATGGCGCACTAAAGCACGGGCAATGGAAAGCCGCTGCCGCTGACCTCCCGATAAATTGACTCCGCCCTGTTCCAAAAAGGTGTTGGCTCCTTGCGGCAACTCTCGTACAAACTCCCACGCTTGGGCTACCTCAAGCGCTTCTTGGATCTGATCCAGGGTGGCATCAGGGTTGCCATAGCGAATGTTGTCGATGATGGTTCCGCTAAAAAGAGCGGGACGCTGCGATACCATGCCCAGCGATTGGCGCAGAATTGGGACCGGAATGTCCCGAATATTTTGCCCGTTGGCGTAGACAGCCCCGGCATGAACGTCGTAAAAGCGGGGGATTAAGTTGAGCAGCGTGGTTTTCCCCGCGCCCGTTCCTCCAATCACGGCGACGGTCTCACCTATCTGCGCCTCAAAGCTCATGTCGGCTAGAGCTGGCTCTTCCGCGCCCGGGTAATAAAACGTAACGTTTTCAAACCGGAGCGAACGCGGGTGAAAGGGCGCGGCCTGAGGTTGAGGGATTGGCATCATATCGGCAATGGCTGGAGTGACATCCAAGACTTCTGCGATTCGGACGGCCGATGCCTGGGCGCGGGGCAGCATGAAGGACATCATAGAAACCATCATGACCGAGAACATAATTTGCGAGAAATATTGGATGAAGGCCATAAGGCTTCCCACCTGCAACTGACCTTGATTTAAGCGAATGCTTCCCCACCAGAAAATGGCGACGGTGGCCCAATTCATGATGAGCATCACCAGCGGCATCATGAGTGCCATCATTTGAAATACCCGAACCGATATTTGGGTCAATTCGTCATTGGCATCATAAAACCGTTGCCGCTCATGACTTTCTCGGTGAAACGCCCGCACCACGCGCACGCCCACCAGATTTTCCCGCACCACCCGGTTCAATCGATCAACTTTGGTCTGAATCACCCGAAACAGTGGTATGCCGCGGCCTAAGATGAGCCAAACAGTTACTCCAAGCAGGGGGACGACCACAATCATGGATAGGGCCAGATGGGCATTGGTGCGAATCGCCATAATGACGCCGCCAATAGAGGTAAGCGGGGCGATAATCATCATGCGCAGCATCATTTGCACCATTTGCTGCACTTGCATCACATCGTTGTTGGTGCTGACGATGAGGGAGGAGGTGCCTAACATGTCAAATTCCCGCAGCCCGAATGATTCCACATGGGAAAAAATCTTGCTGCGAAGCAGTTGGGCGTAACCCGCCGATGATTTGGCGGCAAATAAGCTTCCGCCGATGGCCGAGAGGCCGCCGAAAAAGGTGACGCCCAGCATAATCAGCCCCAGGCGGACAATGTAGTGGACATTGCCCTGCACGATGCCGATATCCACGATGTTGGACATCAGTTGAGGCAGATATAATGTTGACAGCGCTTGAAAGAATGTCAAGATCAGCACGAGGGCAACGTAGCCGCGATATGGCGCTAAGTACCTTAAGATCTTCAGCATTTCGCACCTCGCTGGGTCGACCCATAAGTTTGTTAACCATCATAGTATAGCACCTCAAGGGTACGCATGATGCGGGGAGTGATGGGTTAGGGAGTTGGGGCGACGCCGCGGGTTTATCGTCTTTTAAACGGGATTCCCGGCTTTAGGGTTGGCTTCTAGCCTTGACGGCATAAATGGAGAAGGCCACCATGAGCGATACGGAGTGTTAACGGTTTCATGATTACGGTTGACGATGTTGGACCGCCCTTAGCGGAGTAAGGAGGGTTGCTCATGGTTCAAGGAATCGCGGAGGATCCGCGGCGGTGGTGGGCACTCGGTGCCATCGCGTTTGGGCTTTTTATGGCGTTATTGGATGTCACTGTGGTTAACGTCGCGCTGCCTTCCATTCAGCGAGGGCTGCATGAGTCGTATACAAGTTTGGAATGGATTGTCAACGCCTATGCGCTGGTGGTGGCGGTATTGCTGGTGACCTCCAGCCGTCTTGGCGATATATTTGGTCGCAAACGCGTTTTTAGTATTGGCATGGGCATTTTCACGCTGGGGTCGCTATTGTGCGCGTTATCCCCCCATATTCATATCGGATCGATCCGCGGTGCCGACATTCTGAATATATCGCGCGGGATACAAGGAATCGGTGGGTCCGCGATGCTGCCATTGTCGCTGTCTCTCATTACCGCCACTTTTCACGGGCGGGAGCGGGGCACCGCCTTTGGAATTTGGGGCGGTGTGGCGGGCTTGGCCACGGCCGTAGGACCCCTAATCGGGGGATTGCTGGTAAGCCGGGTGGGCTGGCCTTCCATCTTTTATTTGAACGTGCCCACCGGGATCGTGGGGATGGCCTTAGGTTTTTGGGCCATTCATGAGTCTCGCGACACCCATCATCCGGGCACTATCGATCTCTTCGGATTGGTGACGCTGACGGCATCTCTTTTCTGCTTCATTCTGGCCTTAATGAAAGGCAATGACAAAGGCTGGAGCTCGTCTTTTATTATCATTCTGTTCATCGCGGGGGGTGTTAGTCTCTTAGCCTTCATTGTGGGCGAACTGCGTCTTAAAAACCCCATGCTGGACCCGCGGTTGTTTAAAATCCCCAGTTTTACCGGTTCGGCCATCGCCGCCTTTGCTGTCAGTGCGGGGGCATATGCGCTTTTGTACTATCTCAGCATCTATATGCAAAATTATCTCGGGTTTTCCGCATTAGGGGCCGGTCTCAGATTTTTACCCCTCTCTGCCCTGGTGCTGCTGGGGGCGCCCTTCGCGGGCCGGTTTACGGATACCATTGGCGCCAAATGGATTCTGACCATTGGCATGGTCTTTTTGACGGCCGGCATCATCTTTTTGTCGCGGTTGGGGCATGTCACCGTGGGCCGTGATTGGACTCTTTTGCTGCCGGGATTGATTTTGGCGGGAATTGGCAACGGCGTGGTTAACCCGCCTCTATCCGCCGTGGCGATGGGCACGGTGCAGCCGCGCTATATCGGAATGGCTTCGGGAATCAGCAATGTGGCCCGGCAAACCGGAACGGCATTTGGGATTGCGGCGTTGGCGGCGTTTTTGGCCAATCGCTACGTGCGTGGGGTGCGAAAAGGTGTCGACGCACTTAGGAGTCCCGCGCTTCCCCATGCGGCTCGTGTCAGTATTATTCATGGGATTAAGGCGGCAGGCCCCATTAGTGGCAGTGTGGGCCTTCGGCAAGCTGCTCCACAGTACAAGAATTCGCCAGTTTTTCCCCACCTGGCGGCTATTGCCCGGCATTCATTTCTGCTCGGGACGCGGGACGTGGTCTGGATGTCGTCCGCGTTGCTGGCGATTGGGCTGGTGGCGGTGCTAACGCTTGTTCGGCAAAAAGATATGCTCCATCTACAGGAGCGGCCTGCCCCTTCGCGTCCGGGAGAGGCTCCTGTGAAAAACAAGGCATTGTTGATAGCTTTGGCGGCTGCCTGGTCCGCCCGCGGTGGCGCATCGCCGAATGCGACGCCTCTTGAAGAGCAGCAGCTTCGACGCGCCCTGGATTTGGTGAGGGTGTTGTTGCGCAGGACTTCGCTGCATCTCGATAGTTAAACGTTATGGGGCCGTTTCAAAAGACCTTCGCTCTAAAAGTTACTCCCAATGTACCCCCGAAAACAGGGAGGAACCTAACTCGGTTCCTCTACTGCCCCGGGTAAAGCGGGCACATTTTAGCGACGGCATCAGAGCCGAGGCGCCTGCCCCATTTTCTCGGCTAGTGTCGGAGAGACTTGACGAACTTTAAATCTTCCTGTAGTTGCTTGGTCGGCGGCAGATGCGCGTGGTACCACTCTTTTTTTTCGGCCATTTGCCAAATCTCTTCTTGAGCTTTTAGGGATTGGTCCAGACTTTTTTTGAAATAGGCTCGCAGTTCGGGCGTGCTGGTTTCGATGCAGTACCCCGCTGATGCGACAGTCTCCGATTTGGCCATGGTTAACAAGTCGTTGGCGATTACGGCGTCCGATAATTTTCCCGCTGTCATGGCCGCGGTGGTATCTTGCAATATGCTCATTCTTTGCGCCTCCTACGAGATAATCTTCTGTGCCCAGTTTTCAAGTTCTTGCAGTCCCTTTTTCTTGTCCGTGATTTGTTGGTCCAAAAAGCGCTTTAGGTCGGAATCCTGCACCATCGTTTGCATGAACTCCATTTTTGTCAATTCGACCCCGCAAGCCCGTAGAGCTTCATGCACGTTAAGCGTTTCGTGAGCGGCAAAGCCGGTGTTAGTCGCCATGGTTGACCCCCTTTCAGGGGTAAAATGCGCCGTTAGGGTGTTGTCCATTCAGGAAATATGTTCTAAACACAAAAGGGCTATGCGCAATCTGAGGGTGGAATTTAGTCGAAACTACCCTGGTCGTCAATTTCGCCCCCGGTTGGAATGTGCCGTCCCCCGCTAGTTGGAATTTTTGACGACGGAACGATCTGTCGCTCTCCACAGCCAAGGGGTGGTGGTCGAAACCTTGCTGAGTCCCGATCGCTCCAAGATGGGACGTGAGTATTCCGTCGAATCACTGTAGATCAGCGTTTTGCCCATTGCACGCGCGGCGCGAGCCCGAACCGCCGTAAGCGCTCGGTAAATGCCTTGATGCCGCCAACCTTCCAGTGTGGATCCGCCCCAGATCCCTGCGAAATCCGTGCTGGCGACTGGTTCAATACGCCCGGCACTTACGATTTGGCCATCGACCTCGGCCACCCACAGTTGCATCCCGTCTGCAAGCGCCAGACGCTTAAGCAGACTTTCAGCCATGTGGTCGATGGTACGCCCGAAGGCCATGTCCCGCATCGCCACCATGGCGCGGACGTCCGCTTCCCCGCCTACGCGGCGTAGGGTAACCCCTGGGGGCAATGGCAGCTTAACGTCGAGTAACCGAGCCTCTCCCACCATGATTGATTCCGGCTCGTCGGGTTGGAACCCGTTTTGTCGCAGGGCCTCGTGGAGTCCAGGGACTTGATCATGACATCGGGTCTTCCACTCGACCTGGGTGATGGTGGGGTCGCGTCGGTAGTGATCGAGAACTTGGGAGACCAGGTGGGGCATTTCGACGGCAGCGGCGCCCTCGGGGTGGGGATACGTCACGAAGCCCCGACCACCCGCGAACGTGGCCAAGTGTAATGAGCCAAGGTGGGTAGTCGCGACCGCGGACGCCGTTTCCGCATGGGTGCGCAACTGCTGGTCGTAGGCCCGGAGCAGCTCCTGGACATCCATCACCAGGGCCTCCCATCGTGCTGACGGGGTTCGGTCAGCTTCCAAAAGGGCTCATTAGGAATCGACAGTGGAAAAGTCCTCCTGGTGGTCTGCATTGTTAGGCCTAGTTTAGCACGAGCTTTTGTCGCGGGAGCCGATAGCTGCTACTAAATTGGCGCCCCCAAACATTATTGAGCATGGCATTGAGACGGTTGGTCGAAGCCGGCCCCTGGTTTCCCAGCAGTAAACTCTGCTCCACACCAGGCTGTGGCGATGTCAAGAAGGACCTCACCTTACAAGAACGCGTGTGGGCATGCCCGGCTTGTGGCATGACGCATGACCGGGATGTCAATGCGGCGATCAACTTGCAAGGGCTAGCAACCCCAACGGCTCTACCTGTAGCGACGGTTCCGTCAAAGGACGGGATCGACGGGAAAGTTACGCCTGTCAGACACGAAGCGACACCCGAGAGCTTGCTCTCGGGTTCGGGGCAGAAAGAATTCAGTGATCACCAAAGAATCAGAGGGCGGTATGGGCAATATCACGACGTTACACTAAGGTAAAAATGAATTCCTCCGTCTCCGCCTGGCGGGCGTTCGCGAACCCGTGGTCCTCGCCGGTAATGACAAACCCGCATTTTTCTAGGACTCGCCGCGATGCGATGTTGTCTTTGGCGGCCCGAGCATGCAGCGGGCGGGTCGGTATCTGCGGCAGAAATTGCGACAGGGCGGCGGTGGCAATGCCTTTGTTCCAATGTTCGCGTGCAATCCAATATGTGACCTCCCGCTCGCCAAATAGCTCGAACGTCCCTACCTGGCCCACTACCTCATAGTCTAGCAGGATGGCCTTCGTTATGATGCCATCGTCGGCCAGAATTCGCGACCAGTGGTCCTGAAAGGCGGCCCAATTGCTGGGATCCTTGGCGGTGAAGGCCGCCATATGGTTGGCCACAGGATCCTGCTGGTGTTGAAAGAAGATCGTTAGGTCGCCATCGGCTATATCTCTTAGCGTCACCGCCACGTTGTCCACAGCACATCATTCCCTTCACGCCGTTATGAACAATTGTACGCTGTCGTTGATACCGCGCAATGAGAGGACCCATCAATGGACAAATCCGCTGCCGGTCTCCATGCGAAGCGCGCCATCTAGGGCCAAGTGACCTACGCCGCCGAGACTCGGCATCTCCTGTCGCCGCCCCTTGTGCTCTGCGCCCTTCCTTGCTGCGGCACTCTCGCCCCCGGGAGTTGGGGATTTACGATGGACCTCATTGACCAAAAATACATTAGGATGGTTTTGGGGTAAACTGGAGGGACGAGGCAAACCTTAACCTGCAGGTAAGACTACGAATGATTCGCCCGTCGGAGTTCGAGGGCGTCGCAGTCCCAGAGGAACTGGCCGGCCCGAAGGAGGTCCAGACCGATTAATCCACCGAGTCCGGGACCCAGACTCCCGACATCGATTGAAAATGCGCAAGCATGAAAGCTATCAACGTAATTTCATCAATCGTCTTGCGCAGAGCTACGTCGCGGCCCCCGATGCCACAGGCCGTCACAATTTCGTCGGCTCCGTCAGGCGTCGGATCCAATTCGCCCTCAACGGCGTTGACATTGACCCACGCATGCGCGGAACCGGTGTCACCACCATGTTCTCGACCACCATACAGTGATCGCGGTGGCGAATGGTCACCGTTGTCACCAAGAGGCCCTGAATCAGGGTGAGCTTCACGGCTCCAATCCCCGTATCAGGGGCTTCGTGACAACATCCATCACAATCTGCTCCCGCGAGGTATGGTAAATGAATCGCCGATCGTGGGCTGATTTAAAGGCGTCCCATGTCTCGCGAGTGTTCGCGAGCGGCCGGATAATGGCCACGTCCTCGACGTGTAACTGACCGTCCTCCATGTGTGTGCTGAGGTCCTCAAGGCAGACAAATTGATCCGGATAGAGCGTCCGAACCTCCGACCATTGCATATGGATCACCCCCTGGCCCCATTATGATAGTCCTCTTTGACACCATGGCACAGCTCATCCCTCGACGGATCACCAAACAACCGGTCTTCGACCGCCCCATGGCTCGATGCATATTTGCGCCCGTGTGCGCCTTAAGACACATCCCACTCCGGCAATATTAGAGACGCTGGATTCTGTCCTTTTGGTCTGAGGAGCGTCGATTGCAGGTGGATTCATGAGACATCTGTTGGAGAGATTTGTTGAGCCATTCGTCCACCATGACGATGGGCGATTCCGTAAACTCATCCCTAGAGGCGTAAGGTGTTATGCGAAAATGCGAGTCGTATTAGATTGCCCCTCGCTCAAAATAGGACCGCAAGCGGTCCCCAATTGCGGGCCCTGAGTTAACTCACCACGGTCACGGGAACGCTTGAGCGGTTGAGCACCCCAAACGACACGCTACCCATGAGATTTCCCAAGGCGGAATGTCCTCGCCGCCCCATGACAATAAGGTCCATGTGATATTTTTTGGCGTACTCGACAATGGCTTTAGCGGGAGAACCCGCCAGCACCTCTTCTTTGACGGGCGGGCAATGGCTGAGTTGTGCGCGGGTATTGGCCAGACTCTGTTTGGCCAGTTCTTTTTCCTCCTCGAAAAGTTCTTGCAGAGTCTTCCCAAACACATCGCCGTCGATGACAAAGCCGCTGGTTCCCATGGTCCAGGACGCCCCGGGCGGTGTGATAACTGTTACCACGGTAATTTTTGTCCGCTCCGGCTGGGCCCAGCGATCTAGCCATTCGGCTGCCGCCAGCGCCTCTGGGGACCCGTCGGTTGCTACTAAGATGGCTATGGGGGTCACGACAACTCTCCTTCCCTTTTGTTTTCATGATAGAGGCACGTTCGGGAATAGGCATGGGCCGCATGGACCTGTTAAAAGTGTCCAATCGGGCGGTGGGTAGCGTCCAAACGGCGTTGCTCGCGACAAGGCATTGATCCTAGTGTCCCCCTTGGCGGTCGTGAGAATAATGAGAATGGGAATATTGCGTTTAAATGCTCCCATGGCCTCTTTCGCAGGAATGTCCATCCGTGGCGGCGTATTATTAATATGAGCCGTTGAATTTCGCCATTCCGCGCGGATGAAATAATAGGGCTGAATTATAACAACGCGGACACCATGAGGGCTTGGTGATAATGCGAGATGCTACCCTCCATGGATTGGAAAGGAAAGAGTCATGCGACTGAGCGCGAAAGCGGATTACGCCTGCCGTGCCATGGCTGAATTAGCGTCTACGTCTCCGCCCGTTAAGGCAGAGCGTCTGGCGACGGCACAGAATATTCCTTTAAAATTTCTAGAGAATATTTTGTTGGACTTAAAGCATTCTGGGTTAGTGGAGAGTCAGCGCGGTGGGGATGGTGGATATTGGCTGGCCCGTGACGCGTCCGCCATTACTTTGGCCGACGTGATTCGTGCCGTGGAGGGTCCTCTCGCCTATGTGCGGGGACAACGGCCCGAATCTCTCGATTATACGGGCGCGGCAGGACCCCTGCGCGATGTCTGGGTGGCGTTGAGAGCCAATGTGCGAGCCGTGCTGGAGGAAGTGACTTTGGCCCACATGTCTTCGGGAGCGTTGCCCGCTTCCGTTCAGGAGCTTATCAGGGATGCGGAGGCCTGGCATTCACATTAATGGGGGTCAATAGTGTAACTAGTTTTGTAAAAATTACCTTGTGGCTATGCATGTCGTGGTGTAGCCACATTGGGGTAATGGCAGAGCCAACGCCAGATTTAACTGCGCTATGATAGCCGCTAGCTGTTTGGGCCCGATGTTGGTGCCACCAGTAACTCTGCGAGAACCGCCAGAAATAGTCGATGTCCATCCATATTCGCATGACCAATGAGGACTTAAACACGGCCCTCGTAGGGGCTGACAAACGATGTGCGGCCATTCGTCAGCTGGGTGAAAGTTGCGCGTTGCCCATTGTGAGAGAACGTGAACTTTGTTATAGTACCCATAGTCCACTAAATTTATAGACTAAGTGGAGAAGCTCGCTGTTAGTTTAGAAAGGAGACGCACCATGCCTCGTCGAAACTGGTTTCTAGCGGGTTTCGGAATGGTGTTGGTCATCGTCGGGGGGGTGGCGGAGACCCGTGGCGGCTTGGTTGTAGGTGCGGCGGCCGTTGTTTTCGGCCTCGGCGCCTGGGTTGTTTTTAGTGGTTCGTCCTTCGCGGAGCATGTCGTGGACACCGAAGGGGAGTCATTGGATGTGGAAGTGTTCCATGAGGGCGTGGATTCCGTGCCCATAATCCCCAATAAAATATCCTCGCCAGGCGTTTAACCTGACCGGCAGGAGTCTTCCCAGTGTCTTTTTTCCCGCTTTTCACAAAATGGTTTAGCCCTCCTTGAAGGGGAGCCCTTAAGCCCTGCAAAAAGGCGCTCATCTCACAAAAGTGTGATAACCTATTGAAGTCGAATGGCGCGAAATCACCAGCGATAGCCTGCAACGCGTGGAGGTGGTCAGGATGGCTGGTGGTGTTGAAGATCGGTCCTGGTCGTCAGACCCGGGCGTTGCGCGTCATCAGAAGGTTGTTCTCATTAATACCACCATCGGGGCTTTAATGTCGTCTTTGGATGGTTCCATCTTGACCGTTAGTCTTCCCACCATTGCCCGGCAGCTGCATACGGGTGTCGCGCTCATGTTATGGATTATGATGGGATATACAGCCATGATTACCGCGTTGCTGCTTCCCTTTGGCCGTTGGGCCGACTTGCATGGGCGGGTCCGGTTTTTTGGCTATGGTTTTATTATCTTTGCCGGGTCGTCCGCGATGTGCGGGTTTGCTCCCACAGGCCCATTGCTGCTGATTGGCCGTCTTATTCAGGGAATCGGCTCCGCGTTGTTATGGTCTAATTCCACGGCCATTCTTACTGATGCCTTCCCCACCGCCGGGCGTGGGTTTGCTTTGGGAATCAACCAAGTCGCGGCATTGACGGGGAATGTGGGCGGTCTGTTGTTGGGCGGCATTATAACGGCCACCTTGGGTTGGCGCTGGATCTTCTTCGTCAATCTTCCCATTGGAATCTTTGGCGCCGTTTGGACATTCACGGCACTCCATGAAATTGCCACCATTGATCGCGAAGATCATTTTGACTGGTTGGGAATGGGACTATTTATGAGTGGCATTATCCTTATTTTGCTGGGGATTACCGAAAGCATTCAAGGCGCGTCGCAGGTGGTGCCGTGGTTGATGGGCTTTGGCCTTTTGGGGATCTCGGTATTTATTGGCTGGGAGTTGCGCTGTAAAAGCCCCTTGGTGGATTTGGGACTTTTCCGCAACCGCCTGTTCGCGTTCGGCAATGCGTCTTTGTTTTTAAACGCGCTGGCTCGTGGAGCTCTGATGTTTTTAATGACGTTTGCCTTCCAAGGATTTAGCGGTGACAGTCCCTTGATCGCCGGTCTTAAAATGCTGCCGCTATCCTTGGCCATTATTATTGTGGGACCCATTGCCGGGCGCCTATCGGATCGGATGGGCTCCCGTGAGTTGTCTTCTGGAGGGTTGGTGGTAACCGCCATTTCATTAATGATTTTGGCATTTGCTGGCTTGGGCGGCTATGGGATTGTGGCCGTGGGCTTGGCGCTGGCGGGAATTGGGAACGGTTTGTTTAATTCTCCTAATACCAGCGCGGTAATGGGTGCCGTTCCGCCCGACCGCCGGGGTGTAGCGGCCAGCACCCGGACACTTCTCTTTAATACCGGACAGTTATTTTCCATGAGCGTTTCCTTCGCGATTTTGGCGGGGGTAATGGGCAGCCGCCAACTGGCAGGATTTTTGGCGGGTAAGGACGTGACGGCGGTGGCTACGGGCCATGCCGCTTTTGCGCACGGATTAACCGAAGCCTTTATCGTCTCCGGGGTGCTCTCCGTGGTAGCCGCAGTTTTGTCGGCATTGCGCGGCAGGGGCACATTAACTCCAGCGCGGCTACAATCATAAGACCCCCCTTCTTTTTTCCCTGATTGTTTTTAGGCGCGCTGGATTACGTTGGGCCTGGCCAAATGGCCCGGTGCGTTGGGCCGGATTGCCGTGGATCGATGCTTTAGGTCGTGCGTATAGTGGTGTTGACCTCGGAAAAGCAGACCCGCAACAGGGAGACGACGGGCATGGAAACCTCAGACTTATTCAATCGTATTGCAGGCCACTATGACCGTTGGAGCAATCTGCTCTCAGCGGAAGGAATTCGGGTGTGGCGTCATTTCGCGGTCGAGGAGCTGGCGATTGGTAGGGGCCATTCTGTGCTGGATGTCGGTTGCGGCACGGGAACGGCGACTCTATTGATGGCCGCTAAAGCTGGCCCGAATAGTTTGGTGGCTGGCCTTGACATATCAAAGGATATGTTGGCGCAAGCAGCGTCCCGCGCCTTGCACGCGGGGTGGCCGAATATCCGATGGACTTGTGGTCAGGCGGAGCATCTGCCGTTCGCTGATAACGGGTTTGACCGGGTTACCGCTCAGTTTTCGCTAAGAAATACGGATAACTGGATGGAATCGCTAGGAGAAATGGTCCGAGTTCTAAAACCGGGTGGCCGTCTGGTGTTGCTGGACGTTGTGCAGCCTGCCACTTCTATGGGTTCATTGGCCTGGAATGGACTAAAAACCGTAACGCAGCACCTGGGCCGGGACAGTCTTAAACCCTATCAGTGGTTGGGGCTCTCGGTAGAGCACGCCCCTACCTCCGGTGAACTCGTTTTTGAAGCGGGTCAAATAGGCTTAAAGGATGTTAAGGTTCACCATTGGTTGGGCGATTTGGTCATGGTGCTTCGCGGCGAAAAGGCGGATAACGTTCCCAAGCCCTCCCATCGTGATGGGGTTTCCGTAATATGGGCGGTGGATGGGTCTCTGACTTCGCTGCAAGCGGCCGCCTGGATTAACACGGCGGTGGCGCCCCAGAGCATTGTGGATATTGTCGCGGTTGTTCCCACGGCTTCTGTGGCGCCGGAAGTCGCCGATAATGATGCGAAAGCCTGGCGCCGGCATGTGCGAGTGGCTGAGGCGCAGTTGGTTCCTGAGCGTTTCCTGGTGCGCACGCATGTGCTTCAGGGTGCGCCTGGGCCTCAATTGCTGCGGTTCGCGCGACACCAGCACACGGGAGTTATCATTGTTGGCAGCAAGGGCCGTTCGGCCCGGGCCGACAAATGGGTCGGCAGCGTGGCGCGCTATGTGGCGGAGAACTCGGTATGCCCCGTTCTCATGATTCCTTTAAAAGCGATGCCGTCTCCTGATGGGGATGCCGACGATCCAGAGACCTCGGTGTCTTAAGGCCTGGGATGAACGCGACTCGGCTTGGTGGGGCTTGGAGCCGATGGCGGATGATGTTCTTGCTTGCTGTCGGGATGGGCCTTGTTTCTGTAGTGTTTAACAATGCGGTACCAGGTTCGCAC
Organism: Bacillota bacterium; assembly: GCA_021792935.1. Taxonomy (GTDB): domain Bacteria; phylum Bacillota; class Sulfobacillia; order Sulfobacillales; family Sulfobacillaceae; genus Sulfobacillus_B. The sequence goes on from JAJYTS010000014.1 coordinate 29,862, forward strand.
TCTCCAATTGGGGAAGGCAATGATGGGCCCTTGACGGTGTGGAATGCGGATTGGTGGGGCTTGTTCCATCCATTCCCGAAGGAATCGGGCTATCGCGTTGACAATGAAAGCCGCAACCAGCAGCCCGATAATGGCGGCTAAAACCCAGATAAGCTCGGTGTTGGCGGTAGGAAGTGCAGTGGGATGCGACATCATCGAATCCTCCTTTCGAAGACGCTGCCCATAGCTGGGTAGTTGCCTAAGCCAGCTAACCACTAAATAACCCTAATAACAGTGTATTCCCTTATCTGCCGTTGCGCCGTTGATCCCATCAACCCTGCGCTGGAGAATATTGGCGTCAAGGTTGTCTTGCCGGATATTGTGGCTTCCATTCCTGTTAATTATATAGTAACCGCTTTTTGCCATAAATGAGCGGATCTAATGGACTTTGGCCGTAGGTCTTTGCGTAAAAACTTTCGTGCCATCTTGGAAGCGTGGTCATGCCAAGACCGGAACCTCCCAGGTGGGAGCGAATAGTGGCGCAGCATCGGCTAAAAAGCGGCTAAACGGTCATGCGCTAAGCGCGCCAATTCTTCGCGGTCATCCGGATGAGCCACCGCAATCAGTTGATGGGCGCGCTGCGCCAATGTTCGTCCGTGTAGTTCGGCGATTCCATATTCCGTCACGACATATTGCACATGGTTGCGGGTGGTGGTAACAGCGGCCCCGGGGTGAATGTCGGCAACGATGCGAGGGCGGCCCGTGCTGGTGCGCGCCGGAAGAGCGATGATGGAACGTCCTCCCGGTGACAAGCTAGCTCCGCGCACGAAATCCATTTGTCCACCCACTCCTGATATGACTCGGGGACCGATGGATTCGGCGACTACCTGACCGGTTAAATCCACTTCAACAGCGGAGTTGATGGAAATCATGCGGGGATTTTGCCGAATCACAGCAGTGTTATTGGTATAGTCGACCGCTCGCAATTGCACCGCCGGATTGTCATCCATAAACTGGTACAGGGCCTGGCTGCCCATCGCGAACGTTGCCACGATGGTTCCGGGGTCGGTGGCCTTATGTCGTCCTGACACAACCCCTTGTTCCGCCAGCAATCGGACTCCAT
>JAJYTS010000106.1 GCA_021792935.1 Bacillota bacterium
TAAAAGCAACTGGCGATGGCCAGAAACCGAACGCTGCTTTTGGCTCCCCCCTGACGAATATAGCCCTGGATTAATTATCGCACGTGGCGCCGACATTCCTGGGCTCGTGCAAGACGGCATTGCCGCACTTGGAATCGTAGGACGCGACATTATTGAAGAAGTTGGTGCCAATGTTTTGGACGTCTTAGACCTTGGCTTCTCCGCTTGCCGAATGGTGCTGGCGAGTCGAGACGGCAAGTCGCCGAGTGGACCTGCGCGGGTCGCGACGACATATCCTCATATCGCACGTCAGTTTTTTAGTAAAAAAGGATACGCGGTAGAATTGGTAAAGCTCGCGGGAAGTCTAGAGCTCGCACCCCACATTGGGTTGGCTCCCTATATTGTTGACATTGCCCAGACCGGTGGTACTCTTCGGGAAAATCGCTTACAGGAAATTGAAACCATTTTTGAGTCGACGGCCAGGCTTATCGCCCATCCCGCCACTTGGAGGAATTCGGCAGAAGCGAAAGCGATATTCCAACGTCTTGCCGCAAACACCAAGCATCAGAGCGTTGCCCCGTTCGCGGCTAAAGAGGCGACGCCATGACTGTCACGACTGTCCTTGATAGTATCCAAGAGCGCGGTCTAGACGCGGCGTTGGAATACACTTGGCAATACGATAGGGTTAGATTGAATGCCCAGCAAGTATTGTGGAACCCGCTTAACGAACCACCAGCCACAGTGGACTTAAAGACGGCGGACGCGGTCGAATTCGCCATCGCCCAAATTCAAGACTTCCACGAAAAAACCCGCCCACAGGGCGTGACAACGACGCCGCAACCCGGCATCAATCTTGAGGAACGTTTCATGCCCCTCTCCCGGGTAGGGATATACATCCCCAATGGCGCTTTTCCCCTGGTATCGACCCTACTTATGACCGCAATCCCGGCTCAGGTGGCGGGGGTTGGGGAGATAATCGCCGCCGTGTCGCCAAGGCGCAATATTCGCGAAAGCGCTTTATGGACATACCTATTCCAGCGGTTGGAAATATCCCAAGTTCTATTGCTGGGAGGCGCGCAGGCGATTGGAACCTTGGCCTACGGCTTTGATGGCTTCGCCCCAGTCGATCTTGTGGCCGGCCCAGGAAACCGGTGGGTAGCAGAGGCCAAACAAGAAGTGTTCCGGCGCGGTCTGGTTGGCATCGATGTCTCAGCGGGCCCTTCCGAAGTCCTAATTATCGCTAATCAACTCGAATTCGAAGATTTTGTGCTAGCCGATTTGCTGGCCCAAGCCGAGCATGACCAAGAGGCGCGTGCCGAGTTTCTCACCCAAAACAGCCTCATGGCCATACAGGTTAAGAAACGCCTAAAATCTGCTCAAAAAAAAGGCATGGGCGCCATTACCGTTACCGTAGTCGATTCGGCGGAGGAAATCGTGCAAATTGCCAATCAGCGGGCCCCAGAGCATCTAGGCCTCATGGGCGATGATGTGGAGCCGTTAGCTAACCGCATTTGGGCAGCGGGAGCACTTTTCATCGGCCCTTGGGCGGGGCAAGCGTTAGGAGACTATATTGCCGGTCCCAGCCATGTTCTCCCGACCGGGGGCACGGCCAGATTTCAGTCGGGCCTTAGTACCCGCACGTTCCTTAAGCGAATTAGCGTAATTAAGGCAAGCCCGATAGGTTCACCAAAAGCCTATGAGCATGCGGCAGTTCTAGCGGGTCTGGAGGGCTTGTCGAATCACGAATATTCTCTGCGCCTGCGATTGAGTAAATGGGCCGCCAAGGAGATGCTGCCGCATGGAACGGACCGCTAAGATTAATCGCGTCACCAAAGAGACCTCCGTTGACCTAAGTCTTAATCTCGATTGCCCGTCTAAGACGGCTATCGAGACGAACATCCCCTTGCTGACACACTTTATTTCAGCATTGGCCCTCCACGGTCGGATAGGGATGACGCTATCCGCTACGGGCGACGTCGATGTCGACGCCCATCACCTAGTGGAGGATGTTGGAATTACTTTAGGCATGGCCCTTAATCAGGCTTTAGGAGATAACCGGGGCATTGCCCGCTTCGGACAGCGCCTATTGCCCATGGATGATGCGTTGGTACTGTGCGCATTAGATATTTCGGGCCGCGGCCAATGCTATTGGTGGGGTGCGTTCCCAACACACGCTATTGGCACCATCGGCGCCGAAGTTTGGCCCGAATTCTTCCATGGATTGGCCCGCAGCGCCGGGGTCACGCTGCATATGCGCCACTTGGCTGGAACCAATGCGCATCATGTATATGAGGCGTCGTTTAAGGGCTTAGGTCAAGCGTTGAAAGAAGCGGTACGAAAAACGGGAGACGAGCTCCCTTCCACCAAGGGGATGCTATGATGCGAATTACTCTGATACCTCTCGGAATAGGAAACTTAGGCAGTATTACGGCGAGCGTCAGACGCCTGGGCCACCAACTTACGGTGTGGGAACCAGGGACAGACATCGGTGCCACAGATTGGGTTATTTTGCCTGGCGTCGGTTCCATGGTGTCAGCCGCCTCCTCTTTTGAGGCACACGCGTTGCGAAAGATCCTAACGAAGCGCTACCGCTCCAGACAACCGATTTTAGGAGTTTGTCTCGGCATGCAAATCTGGTTTGGCGAAAGTGAGGAAGGCGGCGAAGGACTGCGATGGCTGGCGGGATCAGTCGCGGCCCTGAACGCGCCCATCTCACCTCACATTGGGTGGAATCAACTAGAAGTCGACCCCAACGCCCCGTCGTGGCTTAGGTCGTATGACGGCGAGTGTTTCTATTTTGTGCACGGTTACGCCGTAAAACCTCTGGAAACTACCGTGATCGCCGCGCGTACCTGCTACCATGGCCTAGTTTTCCCAAGCATGCTGCGAAACGGCCCGCTGGTGGGGATGCAATTCCATCCGGAATTGTCGTCTGACCAGGGAGAAAGTCTCATGTCCGATATTTTCCGATACGGCCCATGAGCACGTCCGTCCAGATTTGGCCCGCCGTCGATGTAGCGGGTGGGCAGGTAGTGCGGTTGGTACGGGGAGATTTCGCAACCAAGCGGCAATACGCTGATGATCCGTTTGAGTTCGTGATGCAGCGCTTTGATCGAGCCCCTACCCGTTTGCACCTTGTCGACCTTTCCGGGGTGATATCGGGCGAGTTCGGATTGTTTCACCTAATTGAGAAATTCGCGGCCAAGGGTACAGAAATTCAAGCTGGAGGCGGTTTTCGAACGCTTGATGCCATCGCCCAGGCCGTGGATTGTGGGGCAAGACGCATTGTTATTGGCAGCCTTTTGATTAAAAACGCGAATTTTCGCCAAAACGCCTTATCACGCTTCCCTAACCATCTTGTCGCAGGGCTGGATGTCGACGGCACGCGACTACGCCTTTCCGGGTGGCGAGAAGAAGGACCCGAAGCTAAGCCGTTTTGGTTTCAACTCCTTGATGAAGGTTGGACGCGAGCCCAGATTACGGATATCCAGCAAGACGGAGGTTTGCGCGGGATACGCGAGTCATTCTGGTCTGATTGGGCTTGTGTACCGGGTGAAATTGGTGCCGGCGGTGGGATTACCACCATGGAAGACCTTGGCCAACTAGAGGCCCTTGGAATTTCCCACGCGGTCGTTGGCAAGGCATGGATTGAAGGTCACATTAGCATTGAGGAGATGAAATAATTGCTGTTGCCCCGCCTTATTCCCTGCATGGACGTACATCACGGGCGCACTGTCAAAGGGGTTGAATTTGAAGGCCTGGTGGATAGTGGAGACCCAGTGCAATTAGCCCTTCAATACGCCGCCGGTGGCGCCGACGAACTTGTCTGGCTGGAAATCTCGGCGACGGTGGAAGGGCAGAAGCTGCCTTTGGAGAAAATCAGAGAACTTCGTGCCCGTCTCAACATCCCCCTAACGGTAGGCGGCGGTATTCACACCCTAAGCGATGCGGAACAGCTTTTGCAACACGGTGCGGATAAGGTATCTATTAATAGCGCCGCCCTACAAATCCCCTCTCTGATCACCGAAGTCGCCCGCCGCTGGGGATCGCAATGCATGGTTGTATCCGTCGACGTCCGATGGACGGAACAAGGGTACTCCGTCTTTTCTCACGGAGGAAGGCGCCCCGCCGGCCGTGAATTAGGAAAATGGATCCACGAGGCGGACGAACGGGGCGCGGGCGAATTTCTCCTTACCAGCATCGCTCACGATGGCGGTCAAGATGGCTATGATGTCGCCATGCTGGATTACGCGCGCCAATTCACCAGACGTCCCATTATTGCCTCCGGGGGCGCCGGGTCCGCCGACCATTTAGCGATCGCTCTGGAACGTGGACACACGGCACTTTTGCTGGCATCCATTTTGCACCAAGGCCGCGCCTCAATCTCTACTTTAAAAAGCCAACTGCAACAAAGGGGGTTTCAGGTTCGTGGGCAAAACCAGCGCTCTTAATTTAATACCCGTCATCGTGCAGAATCGAACATCGCGCCAAGTAATGATGCTGGCCTATGCCAACGCCGAAGCGGTGGAACTGACCCGAAGGACCGGAATCGCTCATTTTTTCAGCCGATCTCGCGAGCGAATATGGAAAAAGGGGGAAACCTCGGGACATACTGTCAATGTCGCGGAAATACTATCGGATTGCGATAATGACGCCTTAATCTATCTCTCCGATACCCCGCATCCGGTGTGCCATCGCAATACCCCCAGCTGCTTTGGCGACGGATCGCAATGGTCGGTCGACCCGTTATCGTGGCTGGTGACCATCATCCAAGGCCGAATTACCGAGAACAGCGAAGCACCCTCTTATACTAGGTCGCTCTTCCATGGAGATCCGGCCCGATTGGCTCAAAAATTAGGCGAAGAGTCCGTCGAGGTGGTCATAGCCGCCATGAGATCTAACCAAGCTGAACTGGTGGAGGAAGTCTGCGATTTACTTTATCACCTAACGGTGCTCATGGCACGCCATGACATTTCCTTAGATCTGATAATGGATGAATTGACACGGCGCCATCAGCCATGACCCAACACCTACTGCATCCAAGGGACTCATTGGCCCATTTCTAGAACGAAACGGCCCCGCATTCGAGACGCCCCGAACTGAACATCAGCAAGCGCCAAGCCCTACTGCGTCTCAAAACGTATTCTCGCCGATTCACCCCGATACCGACGGGCTGATTGAAAGGCACCAACATACGGGGCTTAATGATCAGTGGCGCGAAACGCGAGTTTAGCAGTGGATCGAGCAGCTTGCGTCTTTAAGTTGGACACGGGTTCGGATCCATCCGCACGCACAATGCCCAACTTCGCACTACGTGAAGGCGCCCGCCCCACGGAAGCGCCGCCTTCGTTTTGGGAAGGCGGCCTA
>JAJYTS010000107.1 GCA_021792935.1 Bacillota bacterium
AAATAACCACCACACCGCTCACCCCCTGAGGGCTGAACTTATGAAAGGCCACTTCCCGAACTTCAGCACCCGCTTTAAGTGCGGCACTCACCATAATTTGCTCCACGGCCGCGTGATCATTTAAGATCCCGGTGTCGCAACCGTGTACTTCTGCCAAAATGTGTCGACCCAATGCGTTCATCGCATTCCCAACCCCCTTAATAAGGAATTGAGGTCGCCCTTCAGAATCCTGTCCGACGGCCATGGATTATTGTATCAAAAGACCCCTGTGTGTCAACAAATTTATGCATTTACCCAGCAAAAGGGGTGAAAAACACTGTCTACTCGTGAATAATCTCACCCAATCTCCGTTTTTTATCAAATTGCGTCTCGTCCCGATTCCTGTTGCCTCCATCTAACCACCCTGCCACCCCCACCCAAAAGCCGCCCGTCGCGTTTTCCCCTGGCAAAAAAGGTCAGAGGCGTAAGGGAAACGACAAATTTCAGCAACACGATTCAGCATGCCGCCGGATCCCGCCACTCAACGAACGGGCAATAGGTCGCGCTCTTTTCCTACCCTTTAAACCGCGCCGCAATGGCCGACAACATGGCCTCGGAATTGCTGCGCAGCGCCATCTTTGCCACAGGATTCAACATGGCCGACAACATGGGAATTCCAAATTCAAACTCGGTCACGAAAAGAACCTCCGTACCCTCCGTCACTTCCGTTAGAGCCCAGTAGCCGCGAAAAACCTTGAGATCGCCTTCCGTCTGGTCGTAGTCAATGCGATATTGGGAGGGATGATAAACATCTTTTTCCACCCAGCGAAACCGCGCTCCCTGCAGGCGGGCAATCCACTCGGTCAACGTATAGTCATCGCCACGTTCCAGCACCTTGACGCTCTCCATGGTCTTCATAAATTTCGGGTACGATTCCTGGTCCGACACCACGGCATAAACCATGTCAATAGGCGCCGGCACGACGTGCCTGACTTCCACTACCGGCATATCCATCCCCCATTTAAAAACTATGCCAACTCATCCTTGACCAGTTCCACGGCATCGAGCGCCTGCGCCAGCACGTCCAGCACCTGTCGCAATTGCGCGGCCGCAATGACCAAAGGCGGAATCAAACGAATCACGCGCTCATTATTTAACGTGTACACCGCCAGCACCTGACGTTGAAAAAGCTCTGACATGATCATGGCGCCCATCCCCGCTGATTGAAACTCCAGACCAATCATCAGCCCACGTCCGCGCACGGCGGCCACAATATCTGGATGGCGCGCGCACACCTCCTGAAGAGCGGGAATAAACCAAGCTCCTAATTCCCGCGCCCGCCCCGGCAAATCTTCATCCATGGTGACAGCCAAGGCCTCCGCCGCGACCCGACAGGCTAGAGGATTTCCCCCAAAGGTGGATGTGTGGATGAGCGGGCTTTCCTCAAACACTTTCCAGATCCAGGGTCGGCCCACCACCGCCCCGATGGGCATTACACCGCCCCCCAAAGCTTTGGCCAAGCAAAGCAAATCAGGCACCACCCCGGACTGCTCCACCGCGAATAAGGTTCCCGTGCGCCCAATTCCCGTCTGCACCTCATCCGCAATCATGGCCGCTCCAAACTGATCGCATAAAGAGCGCACCGCCGGCAGATAGTCGTCAGGCGGCACAATGACGCCCCCTTCTCCCTGAATCGGCTCCACGATGACGGCGGCCACCGAATCGGACATCGCGCTTTCCAGCGCCTGGCGGTCACCAAACGGCACCCGCACCACGTCGGGTACCAATGGCTTAAATGGCGCTTGGTATAAGTCGCGGCCAGAAACCGACAAAGATCCGTAAGTTTTGCCATGAAACGCGCCTTCCGTGCTAATAATTGTGGCACGCCCGGTCGACCCACGGGCAATTTTCAAAGCGGCCTCCACCGCTTCCGTACCGGAATTGCAAATAAAACTATAAGTTAAATCGCCCGGAGTAACTTCGGCCAAGCGCTGGGCCAATTCAACCTGACGGGGGTTTACCAGCACCCGTGAAGACAGCGGCATCAAGTCTAGCTGTTGGTGAGCAGCCGCGATGATTCGGGGATGGCGATACCCTTGGATAAAAACGCCGTAGCCACCGGCGCAGTCAATATATCGCACCCCTTCGGCATCCACCACCACGGCGCCTTCCGCCGTATGCTCCTCATGGTCCAGACCCATGAAACGATATGTACGGGCCAAACTTGGATTAATGTATTTTTCATATAATAACAGCAAATCCTCCATAAGCTGTTCCCCCCAGTTGTGGCAAAGCCCGCGAATAGCGAGACCAATAACGGGTCAATAATACGACATGCCGCGAGAGGAAGAAACGACTCAAATCCTCCGTCTCAACCAACGCCGCGTCTTCGCCGTCGCCTTCATCACGATGGTGGTCGTACCTTGCCGTTAAAGTTAGCCCAAAATATGACGGCATCTAAGGAAAACATCCGGGGATGGATCGGGATTGCCGATGCCGTCGCCTCAAATTCCCGAGGGAAAACCGTGAGCCCCGCTCATACCTTTTAGTGTTCATTGCCCAATCCTGACAAACAAAAAACGCCTCGCCTGCGCGAGACTTAAATGGTCGGACTGGCGGGATTCGAACCCACGACCTCTACCACCCCAAGGTAGCGCGCTACCAAACTGCGCCACAGCCCGACTGCCCCACTATGATATCAAACTCATACCCGCCTGACAAGGCGCCACCTCTATTATCCGCCACGCGCAAAACTTTGCCGTATGCAATATCTGTTATACGATGTAAAATGTAGTCGCCTTTCTTATCCCGCGAGCACCCTATCACAAAACCTTAGGGGGCGTTAACGGTTAAGAAGGAGGAAATTGGGAAATTTTTCGCGAAGTATACCAGTGACTCAGTCTTAGGACTGAGTGGGTTAAAGAATTTCCAAGGAGGCGCTTTTTGTATGAAGTTACGTTCAGTGACGCTAGCGTCCGCCGCCCTCGTGGCCGGTGTCGCTACCTTGGCGGCGGGGATCGGATCGTCAACCACCCCGAAACCTGCCAATGCCAGGGCCAGCGTAGTCCATAAAGGCGGCACCCTCAGCGTGGCATTGCCGCCGGCGACCAACATTAACTGGTTTATCCCCATCACCAATCCGGCAAACGATTCAGTCTATAATGCCTGGTTGCAGGACCAGATTTATCAACCGCTAATTCACTTAAGCAATTCCTACACGATTGACTGGAATCAGTCAGTTGCCTCCAATGTTAAATCTAATAAGGCCGGAACCGTGTACACGGTCAATCTGAACAAGAAATGGCGATGGTCCAACGGGCAGCCAGTTACCTCCAAAGACCTCATATTTACCTGGAATGTGGTCAAGGCGGCATCGGCTACAAACGCACCCCTGCCCTGGCCCTATGTAGGAGCCGGCACCGGCGACATTCCTGCCGGTATCAAGAGCGTTCAGGCTGACGGCCCCTATCAAGTGACCTTCACCTTGGACAAGCCCGCCAACCAACAGTGGTTCATCTATAACGGCTTGATCCAGCTGGTTCCCATGCCCGCCAAGGTCTTCGACAAATACGGCAGCAACTGGACACAGGAGATTAAATATCTAGGATCCATCGCCACGAACCCGTCCACGGCCCAGAAAGCAAGCGACGGACCTTTTGAACTGGTAAGTTCGGTGCAGAACCAAAGTACGGTGCTGAAGCCCAACCCCGCCTATGGCGGCCACAAGGCCACCGTCAATAAGCTTATATTTGTCTATGAGGCGTCTAACGATGCCGAGTTCGCGGCGCTTAAGACGGGCACGGTCAACTTTGGGTACCTGGATCCAAGCCAGCTCGGTTCGTCCCGCGCCCTCACCTCGATTGGCGACTCCATTTACCCCGGGTACTCGCTGGGAGTATTTTGGACCGAGATGAACATGTGGCCAGCCTCGCCCTACCGCTCCATCTTTGATAGTCTCTATGTCCGCCAGGCTCTGCAAGAGAGCACCGATCAAAATGCGATTGTGAAAAGCATCTACCACGGGTATGCGGAAGCGCAATACGGACCGCTTCCGGTACTTCCCAACAGCAAGTTCTACGATGCCAAGGGCGAACCCACCGTACCGTACAGCCTCTCCGCGGCCAAGAAGCTGCTAGAAAAGCACGGTTGGAAAGATGTTAACGGCGTCATGACCAAGGGAAAGCAGAAAATGAAGTTCACCCTGATGTACGTGGAGGGGTCAGAATCCACCCTGCAGGAAGTCCAGCTCATGCAGCAGGATTGGAAGAGAATTGGCGTTCAGACCCAACTGAAGGGCGAGAACTTTAACGACTTCATCAGCATGACCAGCGACCACACCAACACTAAGTGGGCTCTCGCAGTGGGCAGCGGTTGGGACTACAACGGCCCAGGCTGGATGCCGACCGGAGGCCAATTATTCTCCAGCACCGCCCCGTCCGGAACCGGCTACGCCGACCCGCACGAGGACGCGTTAATTAACGCCACCCACAAGCCCTATGCGACCGAGGCGCAATTCATGAACGCGTTCTTCGCGTACGAGGCATACACGGCTCAGCAAATGCCGTTCTTGTGGGATCCGAACCCGGCCATTATTTACGTCGCATCGCCCAATGTGGTGGGCGCCAAGCAGTACACCAACGCCCCCACCAACAACCCGGGTTTCAACTACATGCAAGTGAAGTAAACCTGTTTGGGAAAAGCCCGGGGTATTCCCGGGCTTTTTTGATTCCTTAACGCCCATGATACAATAGTAGGGACTTTCGCACCGGGAGCGTAACCATGAAGTCAACCACTCGAATGATGGGAATAATGTTAATGATGTCCCTGCCGCTGTGGATAAACAGCTGCGGAGCGCCGCATCTCAAATTGCGCTCTGGCTACGTGTACAACACGGCCATTACCGTGGCCATGACGCCGGTCACCTATATCAATCCCATCACCTCATATTCCCAATCCAATCATCTTTATGACGAAATGGTCTTTGAGACATTGACAGGCTTAAGCCCATCCGGGCATCCCGTACCCGAACTAGCATCCACCTGGCGGCATAACAAACGCGATACGCTTTGGGTACTTCATCTTAATCCCTTTGCCAAGTGGTGGACGGGCCGACCGGTCACCGCCCGGGATGTGGTGTGGAGCCTTAATTTCTATCGCAACCCCGC
>JAJYTS010000108.1 GCA_021792935.1 Bacillota bacterium
GCCGGGCGTCCGCCCGGCTATGACACTCGAGTCTGAAAAGCCGGCAGGGCTACGGAGTCTCCGTAGTAGTCAGCGGTCGGGAAAGCCGGCTACAGGGCGAAGTTTACTCTCCAAGACACGTAAGAAACGATGCGTGAGGCATCATAAGAAATCCCCAAGTCGTCTTGGAACAGCTGCCACACCAATTTCGTGATGTGGGAATCCTGCTATGTGGGGATTCACGCGGCGTAGCTGCTGGGTCAATGGAGAGCCGTATACATCGAGAGGTGTACGCACGGTTCGGGGGCGAGCATCCGGAAACCCGTCTCCGCCAGGAGACCTCGGCGCTGGATGCTTAGCCTACTACGAGAAAGGTCGCAAGGTCGAGCACGAGATCTTCAACGCGCTCAATCTAACCCGTTACACCTTTCACGGGGAGTGCAACTACCTGGTCCTGCCGCAACCCAAATCATGAAAGTTGTTTGTGCGTACCGCCTTAGGCATGCAGTGCGGATGCGATATCGTGATGACACCGGCCAGCCCACTATCCCCCTGACGCATGTCACCCAGAGCCGAGTGCGCAACGCGATTGCTGCCAGTTACTAATGGCTGATAGTCAAGGTGCTGGCCGTCCCGCAGCTTGGTCCCACACATCGCCCGTGGCTCCTGTTAAATAGTCTGGCAGCGGCAAGGGCGGGTCTTGCGCAGGATCCGCCTCGGGCCTCAAGCGTTGCACGGACAAAGGAATCACTCCTGCCCACGTGTCGCGGCCCATATCTTCCGGGTCGTCATGAGGCGGTCCGGAGCGTATCTTAGCGGAAGCGTGGTCTAAGGGGATTGCGAAGACTCGGGTGATTTTGAGTTCAACATCGTTGGGCTGGCGTGCGTCGCCCCACCGCCCGGGGGCCACGCGGTCGGCTAACGCCTCCATCACCGCCCACTTTTCGTCCCGGTCGGTAACTTCGCGCGCCACCCCATAAGCCACCACGGAACGGTAATTGGCGGAATGGTTGTAAAGGGACCGGGCGAGAACCAACCCATCCAATAAGGTGATGGCAATCGAAACCGGGGTTTGCGCCTGGAGATCTTTACACAGGACGGCGGCGACCGCGCCATGGATATAGAGCATATTGCCGATGCGCACATGCAGGGTGGGGATAATCACGGGCATGCCTTTACGGGTTGCAGCCACATGGCAGAAGTAGGCTTCGTCGATAATGGCGTTGATGGTTTGGGCATCATAATGACCGCACTCTGGATGGCGGAGAACCCGGTTTTCGGGAAGGGTTTTGCTCATATCCCGGCCCCCTCTTTGCGTTTTCCCTTATCATGACACGGATTGCAAACGCCACGCCAGGCTCGAGGAGGAAAAATCTCTGCGATTCGCGAATACTTCTGGCGGGAGGCGAACTTATGACCAAGGCGAACGACTTTTACGCGTTTTGGCTCGAGTACCTTCAAGAGCATGAACTCTTGGCTACCCGGTTATGGCACTTTGCCGGCACAAGTGCCGCCATTATTTCCTTTCTTTTGGCCGTCATCTCTTGGCAGTGGATTTATCTCGTGACCGCTATTATAGTGTCTTATGGATGCTCATGGATGGGCCACTTCACGGTTGAAAGAAACCGGCCGGTCACTTTCCGTCACCCGGTGTGGTCGCTGCGTGCCGATCTGATCTTATTTCGACTGATGTTGACACGCGGTTTAACTGAAGGGGTCAACACGTTTAAGATGCTGTAGGGAATCTCACAACGCGCGGGCTGAAGCGCTACCCATGGCTCTCGCGGCGAGGGTTTGCGCGCGATGGTGGCGGCGCCGAGCTGGTACCTCAAGCAACCAAAGACTGGTTTCGATGCAAGGATTCGATGATGCGCTCATGACCATCATTCGTCAAATAGCCGAGCAAGGCTTCATCGACCGTCGCGTTAGAAACAACACCGGACCATGTATATCGCGCCGGCTCAAGACGGTGATTACCGTGCCTTATGGCGGCCGCCCTACCCCCTTCTTATCGCATCCAGGGCCACCATGAACGTTTTTGGGCTTGGGCTTGTTCTGTTCCCCGTTGCTGCATTACGCGAATGAGCTCCATCAGCTGACGGTCTCGAGCGTCCAGGCGATCATCCATGACGCGTCGTAACTGTTCCGTTTCGTGGCGGCTTGCGGTCACTTCTTGCCGCAAAGCGGACATCTCGGTGGCGATGGCCGTCATGGCCGTGGCCATGGATTGTTGCAGAGTTTGCAAGGCTTCGGTGGCCGTCATGGCCATATCATGGCCATCCACCGTCATCGTGACCGGCAGGCCGCTTTCGGATAGAGCCGACTCTACTCGTTCCGCATTCCATCCCGCCTCATACCAATCTCGGATCTGTTGGAGAATAGATAGCACGGATTCCGCCACCAAGACGCTCCGGCCCTGCCGACGAGTCTGGAGATGATGACCATGGAGTTCCAAATACCGCCGGAGGGTGCGTTCGGGGATTCGTGTCTGTCGTTCAATCTCGCCTACGGTTAGCCAATCATTCACGTCACTCACCTCATGACCGGGATTCCGTCGTCATTCCGTCATATTACCATAATCATTTATTCATCAAGACATTTTTATGGCCACGGCCATGGCTGCGGCCATAGTTCGGCTGCTACGGCCAGTCAATCTTGCGTTGAACGTTAAGTTGGTTTTTTCCTTGCCCGAAAATTGACCACCGAAAGCACTTACTTACCGTAACTTCAGGCTTTAGTGTGACGTTATACGTTTACCAGAAAATGGGACAAGATGGAAGGCCGTTGCTCGAAAGGTCGTACCGACAAATCCGAGGAGGGAGACCATGGCGAAATCCGTCGAAGAACTCTGTACCCAGGACTGTCTATTAATTGCCCCGTGGATTGGCATTGACTTTGCTCAGCAAGGCGTGTGGCGTGGAACACGGTTTATCCCTTTGCCGGCCCGAACCTTTGCCATTTTAAGTTGCCTTGCTCATCACCCCAACACGGTTATGGCGATCGATCACCTGCTGGCGGTGGGGTGGCCGGGGAACCGCATGTTCCTAGCGATTTAGCGCGACATATTCATCGAATTCGACAAGCGATTGAAGTCCATCCACATCAGCCGCGAATTCTGGTGAATCGTCGAGGGGTAGGGTACTGCTCTCGCGATGGTTCTTAGTTTTTCGCCTCCCTGATAAATGTCTGAAAAGTGTCCAACAAGTATTGATCTACTGTCCTCCTAGTGTCGATTTCGGGCATTACACTGAGGATGCCTTCACATTGAAGGTGTTACGCGCTGAACCTCGGGATTAGAGTCTCGGGGAAGAAAGTTTCCGAGGAGGTAAGAATTATGGGCACGCATTACTGGAGGAGGTTCTCCGGAGACGGGTGTGTACGCTACTATTTTAACAACGCCCGATGTCGAATCAGCTGTCAACACATACGGGTGGCCAGGCGTTGCTGTGCCAGCCGGGCAGGGAGCTAAGGCATCACCTTTTACTAGCGTCCTTTACGGCGCAGATGGAGTAACGCCAATTGATGACATCGTAGCGGCAGCATATGCCAAGGCTAGTTTTTGGTGGTTGAGTATGTGGACTGTGTCCGGTGGGACATCGGCTACCGCAACGAGCTACAAAGATGCAGCGAAAACTGCTGCCAAGGATGTGGCTGGACCGACAGTCTTGGCAGCAGCAAATAAGTATGGTTTTATTCCTGCCTATGTCGTGCTCGATCCCGAAGGGTATAGGGCACCGGGTAGTGGCCAAAAGATCTTGGCACAAGCGATGATCGAAGGCTGGATAGCCGGATTACAAGCGGTATCGTTGGAATTGACGCCCGCATGGTATATACCAGGTGAGTCATACTTTGGGGCTACTGCGTGGGATGCAAATTCCGTTGGTGTTCCGCTTTTTCAGGGAACGTCGTATCCGCCGAGCATAGCTCTTCCCAAGGGTAGCAACATCGTTGGGTATATGGCGGCTTACGGAACGTGCTCGGAAGCTGCCTCTGACGTAAAGACTGTAGATGGTTGGGGTGCAAATATGAACACCTTACAGTTTCCCGGTCAAAGCTACACATGTCACGCGTAACTGTGCTGGGATGCGACCTGAACGGTTTAAATCGTTCAGGTCGTTTGGATCATGAAAACGAAATCGTAAAAAGATCTCGGGATATGCCTACGGAATAGTGTCTTGCAGGCCGCGATAACGAACACGTTACTTCAAGAGAGGTTCCGACCGGATGAAGGCGTACGGCACTGACCCAACGACCATGGAGTGGGATATTTCGGTTTAGTACAATTTTTGTCATTCCCGGTTCTAAGGGCGGGTTAGGGGCCAAGACGGCATGGGTTCTACGCAAAATAAATGTAAACCGATACCCGCGATCCCATAAGTGGCCTTTTTTTAATTCGGATGGGGTAAAGGCGTGCGCAGGCGTTGGACTGATAGAAGCTACATCAAGCGTAATACCAGTTTTTTGTGGCCAAAAGGAAAAGAAGTTAAAAAGCGGAGGCGGCTGCTTGGAGTGTGATATTGAAAGGCCAGGCGTGCCTTGACTCGTCTGATTTACTTGGCTCGAACTTGGAGAAGCAGACTGCGTGGCTACCGGGTGCCCTGCGCCAACCCCGCACCCAGCTAAGAGACCAGTTCCCATCACTAAAGCAGCCATGGCAGTCAGGGACGTTCTCGTGATATATCTTCCTTCCTATGCGATAGTTAACACACACACGCAAAAACGGTCACGATCCGGAAAAGGTTACGGTGGGAAAGAGGGTCTGAGATCTCGGGGTATGGCAACGATTCGTGATTTTTCCGCCATAAACCAGGTGTTACCAACTACGCGGTGTTTGTCAGCGGATTCTGTAACAACGCATGGTCCACCGACGGCGGTTGCCGATACGGACCAAGGCGTAGAGTGCCACACGCATTGAACACTCTCTTCATACCCACATGAGACGGCCCTTGGGACTGTCGAATGCCGTCAACCACCGTAAACTGAGGACCTAGCAAGAGACGAAAGGTGGACATGGCATGAACGCACGGTGCGCCTGTAAGCCACGGGAATCACGGTGGCGCGGGCGAAATCGAAATCTACCGCTGGCACGGTAGTAGGCCCGATATGACAATGGCCTATCCTCACCCGGCTTATCCGG
>JAJYTS010000109.1 GCA_021792935.1 Bacillota bacterium
GAGACTGAGGTTGGTTCCGTCAGACAGGATGGAGAGGAGAAGTACGGCCAATGACAAGACGATCCAGAGGATGATGCGGACCGCGCGGATGTTGTGGGCCTTTCCCCATGCTAAAAGGATTGTGGCAACAACTGCAACAATCCACGGGACAAAGAACGGGAAGGGGACGGGACCATGCACAAGCCCGAAGACATTCGCGACATCGACGCCAAGCTAATGAAGAGGACGCCAAAGAGCCATGCGGGCTTTCGTTCGTTATCCATGGACAACTGGCCACCACCCTCCCAAAAGATATTTATCCGCCCCCGACGCCCATGTGTTCACGTAACCGGAGACCCGGCCATTGCCGTGAGCTACCACTTTATTGACATCCCAATAAATCTTGGTATTGGCAACGGCCGGCGCATCTTCAATGACAAAGCTCCACCCGTAGGCCGTACCGCGGGTCTCCATATGGCCTTGCCCGATGACCGAAGCGACCAGAAAATTGGGTCTGGTCGTCTTCTCTAACCAACGTGGGCAAACGTTCGATGCCGCGAACCTCGCACCCGGTGAGTAGCCGCACACGGTATCTTTCCGTTGTCAATGTCCTGATCATGCCGTTCTCGGGAAACAACAGCGAAGCAGATTTTGTAAACACGGGGGATAAAACATCGCCAGCAACCCCTACGGTAATTCTTCCCCGGATCAGATGCTTACCGTCGTGGTCGGCAACGTCCCGTTGCCGTCACCGCCACTGCCATAGTGACATTTGGCACCGGATTTGAGGGATCGACGTTTACTTTGATTGGCGTTGGAAAGCGCTTTGCCCCGACAGCGAATATCACTGACTGTTGGGCGGTCCCGTGCCATTCAATACGACGACCGTCCAGGCCCAGCGCTACCAACAACCTGGGGAGGCCGACACGCTCCTGACCAGCCAATCCATTACTGTCAACCCATAAGACAATGAGATCGAGAATACGATTGATGCCTTGTCTGGACCACCGGGTGCGAGGACCCACCAACTAGTATTTGTTATCGCCAACAAAGTCATCGGTTCGGGCACGGTCACGACTCAGTAATGCGGTTCCTTCCGCCGACCCCAGTACCCCACCGCCTTCCGAGGCGGTCCATTTTTGTCCCACCGGGCTGGTCCAGCGTCCCATCGCCCCGGACGTCGGCGCCCAACGCAAGCAAATCACGGTCAATCTATTCGTGGAGATTAAGCAGGAAAAGCGTCGAAAACTAGCGAATAGATTATTTGAACTATATAGTGGCAAATTTACAGAACGAAGGAGAGGTTTTGTGAAAAACAAGGTAACAGCTGGTATATTGGGGATTTTTCTCGGAAGCTTCGGGGTCCACAAGTTCTATCTGGGCAAGACCGGCATGGGTGTCTTATATCTTGTGTTTTGTTGGACGGGAATACCGGGAATCGTAGGATTAATTGAAGGGATTCTGTATCTGACGAAATCTCAGGAAGCCTTTGATGCGGAATTTAACGGTGGCCGAAACAGTGATGCAGGCGTGGGTTCGGCGAATGCGGAGACGCTGGAACGTCTTGCCGCACTTCGGCAACGAGGGGATATCAGCGAAGAGGAGTATTCGGAGAAAAAGTCCGATTTGCTAAAACGCATTTAAGGCGGTTCCCGAACGAGGTGGACGGATCGAAGCAAAGTGGGTTGTGTGGCGTGGATGGTTATCCGACCTGCGCCATAGGGTAAGTCGCAAGCGGGTGTATAGGCGGTAGAGCGGTGGTGCACGTAGTAATTATTCCGGTCGTTTCGGAGGTCCTTGTCGCCAGCTTCAAGGAACAAGGTTCTTGTTGGGCGGCGAGCGCCCAAGTGGACAATGTCGAAATGAAGCGGCGTGACACGCGCCGAGGTCTGGAGCGCCGGTTGTAAATGGCCAAGCATAAGGGCGCCACTTTTGGCCTATTGGCACGAGCAAATGGTGACCATAGCCGTACGAGTGCGGCTAACGGCGCGACGTCCCCACAGCAGTTCGTGTTCGAGGCGGCCGTGGTGCAAGAGTGCTGGGTTGGGCGTTCTAGAGATCGGATCCCGTGCCCACGATGTCGGCGGCGTAGCATAGAGTCCGCGATAGCGCATGTATACCAGATTCGGCGTACCCCGAACATTTTTGATCGCTTTGATCGTCGGTTGATCGCCTACGGTCCAACGCACGGCCAAATCGGGACACGATCGTAACCGAAAACGAAGTTCATGAAACACCTGATGCAGCAACACTTTCTTGAACTGTCCATACCGCATCATAACAGGGGTGAAATGGACCTGCGAGGGCTGAAAATCTTCGTTTCACTGTACCGTCCATAGGTACAGGTACCTCCTGCAGCTGACGTGCTACAGCCGAAGGAGACAGTGCGGTTTGGTGAATAAGTCGCATCTGTAGAGCGGCTCGCGCATACCAAGCGACGGGGTTGTGATATCGCGATGGTGCTAGCGATCCCTGGGAGTGCATCGGAACGCAACATCGCCCGTGCTGGGTTCCAGTTTGCCTATACCAAACTCTTTGTCCAATGAGACGAGAGGCGACCACGCGCACGCATGGGGAAACATGGCTCAGCCTCCATGTGGTCTCCGGCCCTCACATGGGAAGCCCATTCAATTGATGTGACGCTCGCCGCGAGCGTCCGGCGGCTGGTGGATGCTGTGTGCAATAGTTGACATTATCAATAGCCGGGTAACGGGGGCGATAGCGCACTAGCACCTTCCCTCAATCCATTGTTGTAACTCCCGATGGGCAGGGGCTCCTTTAAGGAGACGTTCGCGGGAGTTTCCAACCCGTGAGGTATGCACATCATGGTCGCCGCGAGCGTCCTTTCCAACCTTGGGCAGGCTTACCGAAGAGGACAATTTGAGCTAAAAAACGGGAAAATCCAACCACAATTTGCACGTGGCCGGATAAAATGGCCAAGACAGTTTTCAAGTATAAAATGTCCGTCCGGTCATTTTATGGCAAAACCACACATAACGTGTCGTTTTACTCATATCGTGTCCGCCATGTTAAGGTTGCCGCCAGCTCTCACCCGCGCGTCTTGGCAATTCAGAGAGCCACGGGTACGCTGTGAGTCCCGTTGCGTCGTGGATTACTTCCGAACATTCGCTAAATGCGCTGGGAGTCCTTCTGGCGGGAAACGAACGCAGGTATTCGGGCTCGATGCGTAGCCGGTCCGAGACGTACATGCCGATCCATGTTTGGTTGCCTGCGGGTGGTGGTGTGGGCGTTGGGACCACGGGAAAGGTATAGTGGTCCCGGAAAACTAGACAAGTTTGGAGGGCCTCAAGTGTTACACTGGACCTATCATGCCAAGGCAAAAGCGGTATACCGCGACCTTCAAAGCGCAAGTCGTGCTGGAGATGCTTAAAGAGGAAAAAACCGTCGCCCAAATCGCGGCCGAACATCAAATCCATCCTGGACAGCTGCACCGATGGAAGCGCCAAGCGTTGGAGAACTTTACCCAGCTGTTCACCGAATCAGAAGTGCTGAAGCAGCAAGCCCAAACCCATGACCAGGAACTCACCGAACTCTATGCCCAAATTGGTAAGCTCACGACGCAGGTCGAGTGGCTCAAAAAAAAATCTGGCCTCAACCCTCTCGCGCACTGAACGCCGGGAATTGCTGGATTGGGGGCCGGACGGGTTACCCGTAACGACCCAGGCCGATTTACTCAGCTTGAATCGATCCGGCCTCTATTACCGGCCCGTCGGGCCGGATCCCGAGGAAGTCGCGGTGAAGCACCGGATCGATGAAATTTACACCGATCACCCGTTCTATGGGTCGCGGCGCCTGACGGCCCAGCTCCGTCAGGACGGTCATCGCGTAAATCGCAAGCGGGTCCAACGCTATATGCGCGACATGGGGATTTGGGGTATTGCCCCGGGACCTCATACGAGTACCCCGCATCCTGAGCATCAGGTCTACCCGTACTTGCTCAAAGGCATCCGGGCGGAGTACCCGAATCATGTGTGGGGTATCGATGTGACGTATATTCGGCTCCGCCATGGCTGGCTCTATTTAGTGGCTATTATCGATTGGTATTCGCGCTATGTCGTGGCCTGGGAACTCTCGGAGACCTTGGAACTCCCCTTTGTGCTCACGGCCGCGAAGCGGGCGCTCACGATCGCGGTGCCCACGATTTGGAACTCGGACCAGGGGAGCCATTTCACGAGCCCCCAGTATACCGATATTCTGCTCGCGAAGGCGGTGAAAATTAGTATGGATGGACGGGGTCGGGCCCTCGACAACATCTTTACAGAACGGTTATGGCGGAGCGTCAAATATGAACACGTCTACCTCCATGACTATGCAGCCCCCCGCGAGGCCTATCGCGGCTTGGCGCACTACTTCACCTTTTACAACCAGGAAAGGCTCCACCAATCGCTGGGGTACACGACACCGGCCTCTTGGTTTTACCAGGATCCAGCGTCCCAACACCCCGGATCGCAGACGTAAAATCCCGGGACAGATTCAATCATATTGTTAAAAGAAAGGGGATTACAGACTAACACTTGAGGGATTAAAAAACTGTCTTGACAACCGGGTCCACTTTAGGTAGTTTGGCGACTATGCTGGCATATTAAGGTCGTTACGTGCAACCCCCTATAAGATGGAATGATGTCTTAGGAGATCAAAGTTCCTTGTGATCTTTTCGTAAGCTAGAGTCGTCATGCGGCCCCGTTGGTCGGCTAGAATGTCGTCCTGAAACAGCAGTAGCCAGTTTCGCAAGGCGGGACCGGAAAGACCCAACGCATTGTTTCTGCTAACCCAGTCTGCCACCGCAATAACACCTTCTCGCTCAGTGAAGCCCAAATTAACCAGCTCTAGTTCGGTCTTGTGCTGCAAGCCGTGCGTCAGATATTGTGGCCAGTCGAGGATCGCCTCGGAAATTGGCCTCCCCAACTCATCTTCGGAACGATAAGAAGCTAATCGGATAATATGCGCTGCATACGTCTCGACTGTGGAATGTACTATGGTTGAGAAAATACGCAGCATATAGGACACTTCCATGTTAAGCCTTGTCGCAATTTCTCCATACCAGTGTCCATCCATCCACCAGACACAGATGTTCCGAATAA
>JAJYTS010000110.1 GCA_021792935.1 Bacillota bacterium
CAATGTGCGCACGGGAATCAATCGTCCCTCGCGTTCCCATTTCCGGAGCCCTTCGATACTCATCCCGAGCATCTTCGCGGCTTTGCCAATACTGACAAACTGTTCGTCCATGGGTCTATCACCTACAGGCATGATACGATACTATGAGACATAATTGTAGATTTATCGCAAGCCGTTACAACCTCCCACCATTTTAAAACCTCTATATTTCTTTAGCCGAGGCTCATTGCTATCGTTTTTCCGCCAGGTTTTTATAGAGTTCCCGCAATTCTCGCTTAAGGATTTTCCCGCTGGGGTTTCTTGGCAAACTATCCGTGATCACAAAATGCTTGGGAACCTTAAATTTCGCCAAAACTTCCCGGCAATACTCGTCGAGCTCTGATTCTCCTAGAGCAGCGCCTGCTTTGGGTACGATTACCGCCGTTACGGCTTCAATCCAATAATCATCCGGCACCCCGATGACCGCGACTTCGGAGACGCCAGGGAATTGATAAAGCGCCTCTTCAACCTCGCGGCTGGCGACATTGATGCCCCCCGACTTAATCATGTCCTTTTTCCGGTCAATCACGGTAATATAGCCTTCCGCGTCCTTTACCGCCAGGTCACCGCTATGGAACCATCCCCGTTGGAAAGCCGCTGCCGTTCGTTCGGGGTCGTTGAGGTAGCCGAGCATGGCATGGGGCGTTCGATGCACAATTTCCCCGATTTGTCCGGTGGGAACTTCGTTCCCATCATCATCAACCAGTATCGTTTCAACATTGAGCGCGGGAAGGCCAGCCGACCCCAGCTTTCGCAGTTGGTCACCAGGTTTAAGCACGGTCGCGAGCGGGGCAACCTCGGTTTGCCCGTAAAAGTTCCAAAACTCTGCTTGCGGCAGCTTGTTCATCAGTTCCTTTAAGACTTCCATGGGCATAATGGCGGCACCGTAATAGCACTTGCGCAGTGAGGTTAAATCCCGGTGTTCAAACTGGGGATGGCGCAATAGACCAATCCACACCGTAGGCGGACAGAAAAGCTGGGTCGCGTGATATTCTTCGATGGTTTCGAGAATTGTCTGCGGTGAAGCTTGCTCAAGAATTATTCCGCTGCCCCCGAGGTAGACACTAGGGCCCAAAAAGCAATTAAGTTGGGCGCTGTGGTAAAGCGGCAACGCATGGATGGCGACATCTAAAGCCTCCATTTGGCCGTCGACGATGCAGCTGACGTACTGCGAAATGAGATTGTCATGCGTCAGCATGGCGCCTTTGGGCTTCGATTCCGTACCGCTGGTATAAAGAATCTGTGCCACGTCCGTGCCGTCGACCGCGGCGTCTATGGGGGTGGTGGGGTATGAGAGGGCCGTGCGTATGCTTTTCCAGTTCGATTGCCCGATAGTCTGATCTCTTGTTGATTGAAGCAGGTACCGGGGAGCTTGAGTTTCGTCGCCGCTAAACGCTTGCTCAAGTTTCGGCGCCAGGTCGGGGGCCGCGAATAATGCGTGCACTTGGCTGTGATGGACAATATAGGACACATCGGCGGCGGTCAGCATATAGTTAATGGGAACCAATGTGGCGCCAATCCGGGCGGTGGCATAGGCGGCAATGGCGAAGTCTAAACTATTTCGGGAAAGGATGGCCAATCGTGATTGGGCCGAGAGTCCATCCTGCAAAAGCATGTGGCAGGTTTGGGTAACGCGCGTGTCGAACTCTTGATAGGTTAAGTCCTCATCGCCAAATACTAATGCGCGTTTATTGGGATAACGCGCCGCGCTTCGAGCCAGAAGGTCGGCGATAGTGTTCCTGCGGGCGCGGTTAATGGCCTCCGTAGATGATCCGTCATGCATTAGGGTATGTGCCTCCTTGTGGAAGCGACTTATTTGTCGCCAACAACCTTTTCCTTACTTATATAGTACGGCCCGCAATTACTCAAGCTTAAACGACGGCATTATTGATGCCGCAGCGTGGGCATGCCGCTATGGCCAAAGCTGTTAGATGGAAACTCTTCAAGCGCTATTCGCCCAATTGGGATGCATGGCCCGCCAACTCGCGCAAAATATCCCGAAGAGCTTTGGGCGAGGAAAGGCTGAAGCGGGCCTGGGTCGGGCGGCGTGGACCCACAATGACGGTGATGGCGTGGGCCGGGGCTGTTAAAAACATATCTTCGTCAGTGGCGTCGTCGCCAAAGATAACGGGGGTGAGGGCATCGCCGGCGAGGTGCTTAACAGCGTCGCCTTTGCTGGGGGCGCTGAGGGGCCGTATTTCCCAGCAGGATTTGGCGGGCCGAATCTGAAGATGGAGGAATTGCCGAATTCCGTGGTAAACCGCCTCCCGAACGCTTTGGTGTTTTTTGGGATCCACATTGCGAACGTGAAAGCTTAAGGTCCACTCTTTATTTTCAAGCTCACTGCCAGGATATTTCTGGCTCAACCGCGACAAGATGGCGGTGGCTTCCTTAAGTTCATCAGCCTCCGCTTGGCCAAGTTTTTTCACTCCGTACTGTCCGTTAACGCGCCACTGGGCTCCGTGGTTTCCCACCAGGGAAAGCTGGGGAAGGGGGATGCGGGATTCCAAGTCTTTTAAGGCTCGGCCGCTGACAATAGCGACGCGCCCGGCGCAATGCCGCCGTAAAATTTCTAGGTGGTCGATGGTCTCCGGTGGAACCTGGATGGAATCGGGGGTTGGGGCTAAGTCGATAAGCGTGCCATCCCAGTCAAAGATCCAAAATGTCCGCCGTAAATCGACCAATAACCGGTCAAGCAGAAGCGGCCTGAGCGGTTTAACGCTCAATGGCGTAGGCGGTGGAGTCGAGGGCGGTCAGAATGTCTGTCACCCAGTCATACAAGGTGTGGCGGTGCAGATGCTGCTGCATGGTGCGCAGACGCTGCTGACGTTCCTCCAGCGGCAGGGATAGAGCTTGGTCAAGTGTCGCGGCAAATCCCTCTGGATCCCAGGGGCTAACCGTCAAGGCCGCGTCCAGTTCTTGGGCGGCACCCGCGGTTTCGCTCAACAGCAGCACGCCGCGTCGGTCGATTTGTGCGGAGACAAATTCTTTGGCAACCAGGTTCATTCCGTCGAAAAGCGAGGAGACTAGCGCGAAATCCGCGGCGCGAAATAGTCCCATAAGCCGATCACGGTCTAGCGAGCGCCGCAGCGTAACCACTGGTGCCCAATCGCCGTGCCCAAACTCCTCGTTGATGCGATGGGTTTCCCGTTCCACGTCATGAAACAGCGTCCGATACGCGTGAACTTCCGAGCGGGTGGGCACAACCACTTGTAAAAAGACGACTTGACCCATGCGCTCAGGATATCGATGGAAAAACTCGCGCAATGCCTCCAAACGGGGAATAATTCCTTTTGTGTAATCGGCTCGATCCACCGAGACCCCTAACTGTTGACCGGGGCGCAGTAGCCGGCGGCGGATTCCGTGCGACCAGCGGGTGATGCGCGGCGTGGCCACAATCTCCTCAATCGCCTTCACATCCACGGAAATGGGGAATGACTGGACCTGAACGGTGCGGTTTTGCCAATAGACGTGCTGATTTTCGAGGTCCACCCGCGCTTGCCGGAAGGTTCGCTGCACAGCGGTTAAGAAGGCCTCGACGTCGTCGTCGGTCTGGAACCCGAGCACGTCGGCACCGAGAAGTCCTTTAAGCAATTCTTGATACTGGGGGCAAAGCCGCAAGACCGGGAATACTGGCCAGGGTATATGCCAAAAGTGCGCGATGGCCAAGTCGGGACGCAACTGGCGCACTAGGGTTGGCACTAAGGCTAATTGATAGTCGTGGGAAAAAACCAGGGCGGATGGACGGCTTTCACGCGCCACGCGCCGGGCAAATTTGCCGTTGACAGAGCGATAGATGGGCCAGGCCCGACGCGAGAACCGGGCTCTCTCCACCAACATGTGGCTCAGCGGCCATAATCCTTGATTGGCGTAACGGGTGTAATATCCCTGCACTTCTTCGGGCGTCAGGTAAACCCGGTGCAAACGATAGCGGGGGTTGGCAAGCGGCACGGGGCGAACCCCTCCGGGGGAGGTTTCGCGGTCGGCGCTGCCGCTGCCCCAGGCCACCCAATCGCCACCGATCTCACGCAATAACGGATCGAGGGCGGAGACCACCCCGCCGGCTTTTTGCACATGGCGGGTGCCGCTGCGGGTTCGCTCATCAGCGTAGGGCTCGCGATTCGTGACTACCACCAAGGGTCGTACTAGTTGCGCACCCATGAGCATTCCTCCCGCCCTTATGGTACCACAGCTTCACTCGTTTTAGGTGCCAGTAATTCCCACGCGACCGTCCTTGTTCGATTAAGGGCGCATGGTGTAGTGCCCTCGGGTTAAACGGCCCACTAAATAGGGGATGTCTGGAAAGCGCAGCAGCATCAAAAGACCAAAGAATACCAGTCCCGTGGCGGTGCCGGTGAGCGCTAAGGCCAGGAAAAGGGGAAGAAGTCCGGAGAGGGTGGCCAAATGCAGGAGATGGTACACCAGGGCGGTTGCGGCGGTCATACCCCCGCCCGCTATCAATAGGGCGAAAAGGGAGCGGCGAAGTCGCAGATTTGCGTTGAATCGGGGCTTTAAAGCCTTCCATCCTAAAAGCGCCGCGTTTACCCAGCTTGCTCCGCCGGTTGCCAGCGCCAGTCCGCCCGCTTGTAGATAATGGACCAGCACCAAGTCTCCCGCGATATTAATGATTATGGTGATGATAGAAAAGCGCGCGGGCGATTTTGTGTCCTGCGTGGCAAAAAAGAGGCGCTGCAGATAATAGGTGACGCCAAATCCGGGCAGTCCCACGGCAAAGTATAACAGGGTGGTGGAGGTTAGGTGGGTCGAGCGGCCGTTAAATGCCCCATGTTGATAGATAAGGCGTAAAATGGGCACCCGCAGCATGATAAACCAAATGGTGAGGGGCACGAGCAAAGCTAATACCAAGCGAAACCCCTGCATAGCCAGTTCGCGAAAATTATCCATCTCGTGGGCGGAATTGTGGTGGGCCAATCGGGTGTATATGGGCATGGCCATGGATGAGATGATGAGGCCGATAGGCACTTGCACCAGCACATAGGAGTAATTGAGGGCGGCGATGGAGCCCACCACGAGATT
>JAJYTS010000015.1 GCA_021792935.1 Bacillota bacterium
TCACATTGGATACTGTCGTTGAGAAAGTCCAAATCATGGATGAGGTATGGGCTTCCTTGATTTCTGACCCCACCTATTTCGTATTGGGAGTGACGCCGATTGTGACGGAACTTCTTAAGCAGAGCTATCCAATCGCGGTCTTTTCGTCTGAAGAGATCGAAAGTTTCTTGGTTGAGCAATTTGATGAGATGTTGGCAAGGGTAGCGGAGACGTTAACGACGGACAGGGCCACCGAACCACTTGCCCCCCCGAACGGCCGTCAAAGTCTCTCACGGATGGTGCTCTATGGAGACGAATATCCGATCCGCAAGGCGTACGACATCTTGGTGAATACGGCGAATTGGCTGGTTAAGCAAGGGAGGTTGACTAAAGGAGAGGTGCCTATAAAGGCCGGCCCCAAACGGTTTTTGGTCAACACTCAGAAAGTGCACGTCTATGGGAATAGCTTCATGACGCCTAAGGAACTGTCCAATGGATTGTGGATGGAAGTTCATTATAGCCGGGCGGATTGTATTCGCCATGCGCAGAATTTGTTGACACGCTACCACTATGATCCTAAGAAACTCATGATTCAGTGAAGGCAGTGATGTCAACCTGAAGCAATAATAGGAGATGAATGGCTCTATGGCTGAGAACGAGATACAGAGATTTGAACGGTTCCAAACCCACGTTCACGACCAATTGCAGGCAGTCACTCACAAGATTATCCATATTGCCGATTCACAACCCGCCCAGACGGCAGCGATTCTTTAGCTTCTTCTGCTCCAGGTCGAGCTATTCGAATCACTGGCATTGAAATTTTGGGAGAAACGGTTGTTTTTACTGCAAATGCTAGTCAAGCCTCTAATTGGCAGCAAAGAATGGGGTGATTACTGGGACGATTCGGAGGGAGAACTGTGGAATGGTGTCCGTGTCTTCCTAGTAGAACCTATTAGCGAAGTGGTGGAGCAACTAGCCGACGGACCCGCAAATGAAGAAACTATACTTGAAGCTCTCAAATCGTTGCGAAGGCGCGTCGCGGAGTTCGGTTCCTGGGTTGGTCGCTTTGCCCCTTCCGAGTGACCCAGTCGGCATATGGGGCGCTTCGCTATACGCCCCATCGGGGCGTGCCTATCCAATCCGCCGCGGCAACGACGCGCTGCACGGCTCCCGTGCCGGGCGGGGGATTATCGGGGCGGCCAATCCTTTTGTGATCACAAAGAGATCCCTAGGTAACCGATGGTCGGAACATGTGGTGTGTTGTAACCTCTAACAGAGGCGCTTGGCGGGTTTGACGGAGAAAATCCAGGACAGTCGTTTTTGGTCGGGTTGGTTTTACCAACGATGTTTGCCTACATTGTCGGGTTCCCGGTATTGTGCATTGTGTATATACACTGACTGTAGAAGCTTTGCTAACAAATTGCTAACAAAAATTATCCAGTTTGACCCGAAAATTCCCTATAGAACTCAACCCGCGACCCGAAAACCCGCACAACGCCTTATTTTCCCGCATGGAAACCTATCCGACCTGATGTCAGGATCTGACTACGAATCGAGAGGTCTGAGGTTCAAATCCTCACGCGCACCACATTTAGCCGCATCTAAGGGATGCGGGCTTTTTTGTTTTGCCACGAACCTCTGAAAAATCGGCCGCGAGCCGCAGGATGGGCCGCAGAAATATTTCACACTGGTGTATTCCCGCGGTGCGGACAGTTTGTCTTGGCAAATAGCCCCATGCGTACTTCTTCAATGCGTTCGCCGTGAGTTTTTCTGCCCGACCGAAATAAGCCACCGGCTGCAAATGGTCGAGGAATTGGGGACCAGTGTGATTAAGGAAAAGGGAACCAGGGATACTGTAACACATGCGGCGTTGACGCCCTTGTCTTCAGGCTTGGTTCGCGCGTGACTTCCGCGCTTTCGCTTCGCGAAAGCGATAGCTGTCTCCCGTCAAGGACAAGATGTGGGCATCATGTGTCAGGCGATCCAACAGTGCCGTCGTCATCGTCGGATCGCCAAAGACCTCGCCCCAGCGACTAAACTCCAAATTGCTCGTGACCAACACGGAGCCGCGTTCATAACGCTCCGCGAAGAACTGGAACAGGATCTGGGCTTGTTCTCGCGCCAACGGGAGATATCCGAGCTCGCATATCGGCAGGCGGGCGCCGATTGCATCTACGTCTTTGGTAACCATAATCGTGCAACGATTGAACAGATCGTCCATGGCATTGATGGGTCCATCAATGTGCTGGCGGGGCCCATGACACCGTCGGCTCGCGAGTTGGAGCGGATGGGAGTGGAACGGGTTAGTATTGGCGGTAGCGCTATCGAGGCTGCACTAGGGCTGGTCCGCCGTATTGCGCATGAGCTTTATACCGAGGGCACCTACGCAAGCTTCTTGGAGGCTCCTATGTCCTATCAAGAGAAGAGCACGGACACCACTAATGTGATTCCGGAGCCGCGGTACGTCTATAGAGACGAAAATCGACCTCACCATCTAAAAGAAATAGATCATTGGCGGATACCCGGTGTGTGCCAGCCCGTTAGGAGAGGGAGGCCTTGCCCAAAGGGGTTGCTTCCTCGCCGCGAATATTTCAACATTCGCGGCAGGTTTACCTTTGTATGAGATCTTTCGCAATAAGCGATGACATTCCTGGTGCTCCCATCTCGCCAATGCGAGTTCTTAACCGAGGATGTCATAACGCTCAGCGCCTTCTGGTCGCAATGATTATGCGGAGCGTCTGGGGACATTTGAAGCATGAGCCAGGTTCGCTGGCCGTTGCGTGGATGGGAGTGGTAAGTCGCGAACAAGGTGGTTGTTTTCGATACCGGATATCGGTTGGGGGATAGAATTTATGAAGCCGTGGTATAGTTCCAGCCGGTTATGGCCTATCAATCAGGGCTCGATATAAAGCCGCGCCATGGCTAGAATACGAAGGGTGCAGCATCTTTATTATTTGCTCCACGGCTTCAAGGGGTTCAACCCCATCCATGTTTATCCGGTAGTGATACGAGTACGATGGGAGGCGATCGTGAAACAGGCGTTCGATTTGTTCTAAGGGTTTATTTTGTAATAGGGGACGTGTGGCAATAACCGCAGGCATGCGTGAAGTGCGCCAGTTTTCCCACGATATGTCAAGCAAGATCACGAAACTTCGTTGCAAGTAGTGCTGGCGGATCTCGTATTGGGTAAACGCTCCGCCTCCCAGAGCCACAACCCGTTGTTGACCCTCGGCGCCACAAAGACGGAGGGCGATCTCCCTTTCCTTCTCTCGGAATGCCCTTTCCCCATCCGTGTTAAAAATATCGGGGATGCTTGTGCCAACCTCTTTTTCTATACTTTGGTCAAGGTCGACAAATGTCCATTGAAGGTGTTGCGCAAGCAATTTTCCTACGGTGGATTTTCCGACACCCATGAACCCGATTATTGCGATGGTATCAACGGTCATTGGTATCCTCCCACTTGCACGGCGCTCCTTTGGGCTGGGTGATTTGGGTTAGTCGACTATGCGGACCACCCAATGCACTCAGGTACGAGCTATTTTGTGGCACCACCCCTGTGGCCGCTCCAGTTAATAACAGAGAGAAATCTCCGGGCCGAACTTGGTCGAAACGGCTTTTCAGTTGGACCGCTCCAAAGTGTATTTGCGTGCCCAGATTATCTGGACTTTCACTATCCGTCGACTAATGCCAATGCGGAGATGTACTTTCCCCTCCATCGCCAACTCCATCAAAAATGTGGCAGTAGGCTATCATTTTTATCCAGAGAAGTCAACGCGGGTGGCGCGGCAGGGTGCGCCGTAAAACTACGATCTAGTAGCGATGTGGCGAGACTAATTGCGCCCACCGAGGGCGGCTCAAGCCATCGCGTCCGCCCGCAAGAGCGGTAAAATCAAGGTGGTAGGATATGATGCGGAACCGGCTGAGGTGCAGAGTATGGCACGAGGAGAGATTGAGGTGTTGATTGTTCAAACGCCCTATCTTGAAGGTCAGTTGGCGGTTCAGTACGCATATGATGCGGTCACTGGTAAAGGCCGGGTGCGAAGGTCTGCCGTATTATCCAATGTGACGGCGACGCGGAGCCATATGAAAAATTCCGCCATCAAGAAGTGGTTTTATGTGAATTCGGCACAGTAAATTAGAGCCGGTGATAGTTAAGCCGGTTTATTTCCCCCAGAGAAGGAGATGGTCGTGTGGATAATTACTTGGTAATCAATGGCCCCAATTTGAATCTGCTGGGACTTCGGGAACCGGGCATTTATGGTGAGTTGACGCTGAAGGATGTGGAGGAGCGGGTTCAACGGGTCGCGGGCGAACTGGGAGTGTCGGTCGTCTTTTTTCAGTCGAATCATGAGGGGAGTATTATCGATCGGCTGCACTCCGCTAGGGAGGATTGCGCGGGTATTGTGTTTAATCCCGGTGCTTACAGTCATTATAGTTACGCGATTCGGGACGCATTAAGCGCCATTAAGGTTCCATGCGTTGAAGTGCACATTTCCAATATTCATCAGCGCGAGGAGTTTCGGCATACTTCCGTGATTTCGCCTGTAGTCATAGGACAAATCGCGGGGTTGGGTGTCCATGGCTATGAGCTTGCTTTACGGGCGCTCGTTAAAAGGTCTGCCGGTTAATTGGTGGTTGGATGGCGGCGCTGACTTGGGAGGGCTCTATGCATCTTGACGTACCCGCCTTGTCTAGCATCAATTTCTAAGGAGCCCATTTTCACCTAAGATGTCTGCTATACTTTGAGGGAAATCAAATAGGAGCCACTAGGGGAGCCATTGCTGAGACAAGGAGCCATAATTCCTTGGACCCTTCCAACCTGATCTGGGTAATGCCAGCGTAGGAAAGTGGACGTCAGGCAGCTTGAGGAGTGTATATTCAAGCTAGCCGGAAAAGCCCCCCAATGGCCTCCACGATTGAAGGAGGCGGCTTTATGTCCTTGGCCCAATCTCTGCGGCGGGACGCGGAACCCATTTACCAAGCCATTCGTTTTCATCCTTTTGTTGAGGCAATCGCTCAGGGAGATCTCAGTCCTGAGGCCGCGGTTTTTTATGTGCAGCAAGATGTACGGTATCTGACTACGTACGCCCAGGTATTTGCCCTGGCCATTTCTCAAGCCGAAAACTTGACTCAAATGAAACGGTTGGCTGACCGCATGAGGGTGTTGTTGGAGGGCGAACTACTCCCCCACGTGAGTTTGTGCCGGGCGGCCGGTGTGTCCTACGAGGATCTGAAGCGTACGTTGCCTTCTCAGGCGCCGGTAGCTCATCACTACGCGCAGCATATGATGGCATCGAGCACTCATGGCGTACTTAGTGAAACCATCGCGGCGGCACTGCCCTGCCACTGGGTATACGCGGATTTGGGCCGGGATCTTATGCAAGCGGTGCGACCCCGTGACAATCACCCGTTTTACGATTGGATAGCTTTTTACGCGGATAGTTCCATGCGTGACGGGCTTGACCAATTATGCGGACTATTGGATGAGTCAGCGCGCGGGGCCCAGCATGAAGCCATTGCTAGAGCCTTTCACGAGAGTTTTCGGATGGAGTACCTATTTTTCGATATGGCTTGGGGCCAACAGGAGTGGGACATGCTGGTGCCGCCCAAGGGCCCCCGGGTATGAGCCGTTTACAGAGCATGGGACTCCCACGAGTTTTGACTATCGCGGGATCCGATAGCGGCGGTGGGGCCGGTATTCAAGCCGACCTTAAGACCATGCACCAGCTTGGCGTGTATGGGATGTCGGTGGTAACGGCGGTGACCGCCCAGAATACACTGGGCGTCGTGGGTGTTGAGGTGATGTCGGCGCGGTTTGTGCGACAGCAGCTATCCGCCGTGTTCGACGATTTGGGCGTCGATGCCATAAAGACCGGGATGCTGGCCAACGCCGACATTATTGAGGCGGTCGCCTCCATGCTGGCCCAACGGCCAGAGTGTCCGCTGGTCGTGGACCCGGTTATGGTGGCTAAAGGAGGCGCTTCCCTTCTCTCTCCCGAGGCGGTGGAAATCTTAGGACGACGGTTATTTCCATTGGCGCGGGTGGTGACCCCGAATTTGCCTGAGGCATCAAGCATTGTCGGATATCCGGTGCGGACGCTTGAAGAGGCTGAACAGGCCGCCCGTGATATTGCGGCGTTGGGACCCTCTTATGTCGTGATTAAAGGAGGGCATCGCGAGCAGCCTGGCGCTGTGCCTGGTGAGGCTATCGACCTGGTTTATTCGGCGCCAGCGGATGCCGTCTTTTATTTTGCCGCGCCTTTCACAGTGGGTCGCAATACTCACGGGACTGGCTGCACTTTTTCATCCGCGATTGCGGCGTTACTGGCCTGGGGCTGGCCCGTGGAAGAGGCCATCGCTGGGGCCAAGGCGTTCGTGTCCGACGCGATTCTTGGGTCCCAGAATTGGAAACTCGGTCGCGGACACGGGCCGACGAGTCATTTCGCCTCGCCCCCATCGCGATATCGTCCACGTCCAGGCGTTATGAATCGCTATGACCAAGGGTGTTGGGCTACTCAAGACGAAAGGAGCTTCCGATGAACAATGGCAATTGATGCGGGCCGCTGGTTGATGGAAGTAAGACGGCGCCGGCCACTGGTTCACAACATGACCAACCTGGTGGTGACCAATGTGGTAGCCAATGCGCTTCTGGCCGTTGGGGCCTCGCCTGTTATGGCATACGCTCATGAAGAGGTTCAGGATATGGCCCGGATTGCGGGGGCGTTGGCGCTGAATATGGGAACGCTCACCCCCGATTTAATTGCCGGGATGCTCTTGGCTGGAAAGGGGGCGGAAGAAGCGCATGTCCCGGTGGTGTTTGATCCCGTGGGTGTGGGAGCGACTCCGTACCGGGTGCAGGCAGCCGAGGAGGTAGCCACTAACTTGCGCCTTGCCGTGCTTAAAGGCAACGCCGGGGAGATTGGTGGAATGACGGGGGCGGGAGGCACGGTAAGCGGAGTGGACGCGGCGGCGGCTGGTTCGGGTCTTACCGGTGCAATGGCGCGATATGCCCGTCATCACGTCACCGTGGTGGTGGCGACGGGTGAACAAGACTTTGTCACGGATGGGGAAAGTCTCTGGGTCCTGAATAATGGGCACCCTTGGCTTACCCACATCACGGGGTCCGGATGCATGTTGACAGGCATCATTGGCGCCTTCTTGGCGGTCGCTGATAAAGAGGGAACCGCGTTCGCGGAAGCGAGCGCCGCTGCAATTACTTGCTTTAATGTAGCCGCCGAAAAGGCGGCGGAGGGTTCCTTGGGACCGGGCACCTTTCAGGCCAATCTTTTTGACGCGTTAAGTTTGCTTGAACCGAACCAGGTTAACCGTATGGCGAGGATTGAATATGAGCGAGTGGGATAAGATGCAGGACCTAAAAGATCGTTTAGCGCTGTACCTGGTCACTGATGAACGCGACGACTGGGATTCACTATTAAGCATCTGCCAGCACGCTCTTCGTGGGGGGGCAGGCGCCGTTCAGCTTAGACGCAAGCACGACAGCGGCAGATCGCTGGTAGAGCTAGGAAGAGCACTTCGCAAGCTCACTGCCGCGTACCATGCCCTTTACTTCGTCAACGATCGTGTGGATGTGGCCCTGGCCACCGATGCCGACGGCGTCCACATCGGTCAGGAAGATATGTCGCTTTTGGACGCGCGACGCATTCTGGGGCAAAAAATTATTGGGGTGTCGGCCACAACTCTGGACGAGGCCCTTAGGGCCGCAAACGATGGCGCGGACTATCTCGGTGTGGGTGCGGTATTTTCCACGCCGTCCAAAGAGGACGCGAAGATTACGGGTCTCCCGGAATTTCGCGCGATTGCCGGGGCGGTGCGTTCCTGCCCGGTGGTGGCAATCGGCGGGATAGACCAATCCAACGCGGGTGCGGTGCTGGAGGCTGGCGCGGATGGCTTGGCCGTAGTTTCAGCGGTGATGTCTGCCGCTAATCCGGAAGAGGCGGCTCGACTTCTGCGACTTCACGTTGAGACCTTGCGCCGACGCTGATGGGGGTATGCGCCGGGGTGGTGGTCCGCGTCCGAAAGAATAGGATTGATGAGTCACACCAAAACGACTGAAACTGACCCTTTCTTGCGTAATTGGCACACGCCAAGGCATGCCAATTCAAGTTGATTGGCGTTCCTTACCACGCGGCACGAATTAGCCAATACCCATCCCTTACGGCTTGAGGTGGGCTTTCTCGAATCACCCCGAGAGGTTCCTGGTTCTGCGACGTCTGCGTGCAAGCCGTTGGCTGCGCATGTCTTATGGATAGCATTGGAGGGGCCGCACCAGTGATCAGGTGGTATGGCCCCTTAGTCGGTGATCATGGCTGCCTAGCTCTTTTTTTGTGTGAGCTCCTGCACTTCCTGAAGTAGTTGGTGGCGCTCACTACTACCTTTGCCGTCTAATAGGATGAGAATGAGCAACTGGAGTTGGAATTGCAGTTGAGCTTGCAGTTGCTCCTGCCACTGGTCTTGCTTTTGGGACTGAATTTGAGCGGCCACTTGCAACAAGAATTGATGGAGTTCTTGCCATTGCGCCTGAGCCTGGGCTTGTAGTTGAGCCATGAGTTGGAGTTGTCCCTGCACCTGCCGCTGGCTTTGGGATTCCGCTTGGGCTTGAATATTAAGCTGGATCACGCCGCTGTGCCCTTCCGGGGGTTTCACGCTAATGTTACGAGAGCCCAGAGCGGAGTCGGAATTGCTGGGTTCGACTTCTTCGCCGACGGATACTGAGCCTACCTGCAACAGATCGTTCTTACCCATGTTAGCCTCTTTTTTAGCTCCAGCTAGCCACGCTTCGTCTTTACTCACAATCTCTCCTTTCTGATCGGCGGTTAATTCCTCTGACCACCTGTCAAATGAAGTTGATCATTGGCCCCCCGATCATGGTTAGGTTATGCCCGATCCCAAAAAATGGTGCTGTGGGGAGATGATAGACGTTCCATTCAGTACGGGTTTGGGCCTCGTGTTTTGCTATTATGCTAGGGTCCCTCGCAGTGACCGGCCGCGGCGATGACAAATCCTTCTCTACACGGGTCCAACGACAGGGGTTTTTGGAGAATTACCGCGGACCGGATGTTCCTTAGGTCTTTATCTTAAGTAATATCCGGCGTGCTGTGGGCCTCGCACGCGGGTGATTGGCGCTTTCATTCCCGCGGCCGAATTTCTCAATATGCTACCATTAATGTGATTTCCGTGGGTAGGCGACGCCAGGGTTTCTGGGAGGATGCCAGCGATGTCCAGAAAGACTAGCGGAATATGGATGCTTATTTTTGCGAATTTAATCTGGGCCGGTTCGTATCCCGCTACCGCCATCGCATTGCGAGGATTTCATCCACTTTTTATTACGGGGGTTCGCCTAGGGATCGGGGCGTTGGTGCTGGCGCCTTTCCTCGGTTGGCAACGAAACCGCCGGACTTGGCGGTGGACGGTACCGCTGCTGCTAGCGGGCCTGGTCATGGGAATTGTGGGATTTACTTTGCCGGTATGGCTTCAGGCGCAGGGAGTGCGGCTGTCGACTCCGGGGTTAGCGGCCATTTCGATTGCCCTTGAACCTATTTTCACCGTCATAATCGCCGCTAGGGTTTTGCGGCAGAAGATTCTCGGTAGGCAGGCCTGGGGTTTGATAGTCGCTTTGGTGGGGTCATGGGCGGTGGCGGGACTTCCTCGCCCGGGAGCCGCCGGTTATTGGTCTGGAGATTTAATCCTTCTGGCCGCCGTCATCTGCTGGGCCAGTTACAATGTCTATTCAGAACCTCTCACGGTGCGGTTGCCTGCCGCGACTTCCACGGCCGCGACCTTGCTAGCGGGATTTCTCACAACTTTACCGCTTATTGTTGGTACGCCAGATACGGTTCCGACGCGGCTGCTTCCCGGGCCGACCGTGGCCCTGGCGTTCTTAGCCTTGTTGGCTACCGCCGCCGCTTACTTATTATGGATGCTGGCCATGGAACGTGTTAGCGTCTCCGACGCCGCCATTTATTTTTATCTTCAGCCCCTCGCCGGGGTCCTGCTATCGGTTCTTATCGTGGGAACCCCAGTGACCCGACCGGTTATTTTTGGCTCGCTATTAATTGCCGTGGCTCTTATCCTGGGCAAGCCCTTCAAGCCGGGGGAAGCGCGCGGCGGCCGAGAGGCTGTGTAACCAATTAAAAAGACCGGAGAAAGTTAGTCACCGTTTACAATGAGATGTAAAAGGGGGATTAGGTTGAAGGTTTGGTGCGTGCGCGCTGACTCTGGCCAATATG
Organism: Bacillota bacterium; assembly: GCA_021792935.1. Classification (GTDB taxonomy): domain Bacteria; phylum Bacillota; class Sulfobacillia; order Sulfobacillales; family Sulfobacillaceae; genus Sulfobacillus_B. Next base: position 10,227 of record JAJYTS010000015.1, read on the forward strand.
CCGGTGAATTTTTACAAAAGGGATTTGTCGGTATTGGCTGGCTTCCCCAGGTTAATCTTTTAACGGTTGCCAACCGTCAACTTTTGCGCTCTCTATACCAGGCGACGTATTCCCATGTGTCCAGCCCCGTCGTTATTGGCCAGCAGGTCGGCCAAATTGCCCGCTTTTTGTGGGATATGCGGGCTGGCGATTATGTGGTGACGCCTGACGGCGGCGGGCGCATTTTTTGTGGCATTGTCCAACTGGACGCGTATGCTTATTTTGATGGCAACGATAGCTGCCCATATCGGCATCGTAAGCGTGTGGTTTGGGCAAAGGCGGGAATAATGCGCCGTGAATGCCCGCCGAGTGTTCAGAAATCATTGCGCTCGGTTCTAACGGTGTTCCAGGTTTCTTCTCAGGAACACCCTATGGATTGGATTGAGAACGCGTTTTAGCCTAGGTTCGAGATGATAACTTGTTAGCGTTACCATGGAGACGCAATGAAAGAGTTTTTCCGAGGACAAAATGAAAAGAGGGATGATTGATGAATGCTCCATTGACACCCCTAGCCTTAGCGGAGCGGGCTTTTAAGTATTACGACAAGCGGCTGGCCATTATTGATGGAGGCCGGCGGGAGACCTACGCCGACTGGTCCCGACGCGTATTTCAGGCTGCTCGCGCCTTGAAGTCGGCCGGAATTAGGCCAGGGGATCGGGTGGCAGTGCTTATGCCCAACACCATAGACATGCTGGACATGTTTTATGCCGTGCCCTGGGTTGGTGGGGTGTTGGTTCCTCTAAATACACGCCTCATCGCGGAGGATTACGCATATATTCTTCAGCATTCCGGATCCCGACTTTTGATTGTGGACGGAGGTCTATGGCCGTTGGTGGCCTCACTGCAAGATAAGCTGCCGCCCGTATGGATCGCGGGTCAGCCGATGGACGGACACTCGTCCTATCAAGCCCAATTAATATCTCAGTCTGACGAACCATTGCCATTGCCTGATATCCATGAAGATGACACCATGACGCTAAACTATACCAGTGGAACGACGGCACGGCCTAAAGGGGTGGAATTAACCCATCGCAATCTTCTAATCAACGCGGTTGATTTCGCTTTTCATCTTCAAGTCGGGTTGGGCGACGTCTATCTCCATACCCTGCCCATGTTTCATGTGAATGGCTGGGGGGGTGTCTGGGCAGTGACCGGGGTTGGCGGCGTACATGTGACCCTTCCTAAAGTGGATGGAAAAAGCATCTGGGGCGCGATTCAGGATTATCGGATTACCCGCCTTTGCGGAGCGCCCACGGTGCTTAATTTCATTATCCAAGCGGCTGAAGGCGCCCACGTGGAACATTCCGTTCGAATTGCAACGGCGGGAGCTCCTCCGCCGGCGGCGATTATTGAGCGGATGGAATCTCTAGGGTTTGAGATTTTGCACGTATATGGACTGACTGAGGTGTCGCCTTTTATTACCGTTTCGGAATGGCTTCCCGAAGAGCGCCAGGCTCCCATAGAGGCTCGGGCGGTTCGTTCAGCCCGCCAGGGGGTAAGTCAGTTGCTGGCCGGCGAGATTCGCGTGGTGAAGCCGGATGGCACCGACGTGAAAGAAGATGGGCAGGATCTCGGGGAAATCGTATGCCGGGGAAATGTGGTCATGAAAGGCTATTACCAGCAACCGGAGGCCACGGCTCGCGTCATTCGTGATGGTTGGTTTCACTCAGGTGATCTGGCGGTGATTCATCCCGACCATTACATTGAAATTCGTGACCGGGAAAAGGATATGATTATCTCGGGAGGCGAAAATATTTCTTCGGTGGAAGTGGAGGCTATCCTTTATCGCCATCCGGCGGTGCAGGATGCCGGGGTGATTGGTGTGCCTCACAATACCTGGGGTGAAACGGTTAAGGCGATTGTTGTTGTAAAAGTGGGCGCGTCAGTGAGTGGGGACGATATTATTCAATTTTGCCGTGACCATTTGGCGCATTTCAAGGCGCCAACATCGGTCGACTTTGTGGATCAATTGCCCCGCACGGCCAGCGGCAAAGTGCAGAAATTTGTTCTGCGCGAACCCTATTGGTCCAAATAGCGGCGGTGCTCCCTTTTTCGGGTTGACGGCACGGTTTGCCCATGGCAGTGTTGCCAAGGTGCTTCATCCATGGTGGGAATAAAAAGTGGGGACAGTGATGCGATTAGTGAAACCGGTGGCAATGGTTAGTGCGGGGATCCACGGCATTGGCCTGGCGATTTCGCGAGCCTTGCACGAGGACGGCTATTGGGTGTCGGCATCTACCGCCAAGCCAGAACCCATTGAACACAACAAGATGCCCGATCTTGACGTGCATCTTTGGCAGCCGACCCAACCGGACGCGGCTCAACAATGGGTGGATGAAATGATGCGGGCGCAAGGTCGCATTGATGTCTTGGTGAACAATCTGGGTCCCTATTTGTGGGACTATCCTGCGGTAGCCGACACCAGCGATGAGTCGTGGGACTTTATTTTGCGGTCGAATCTGACGTTGTCGTTTCAGTTGGCTAAAGCGGCAATCCCACACATGCGTCAGCAGGGAGGAGGGGTAATTGTCAACATCGGCTGTGTGGGTGCCTCGCTCAGTCGGGGCTGGCCCCTGCGCGGCGCGTATGCCGCCGCTAAGTCCGGCCTGGCATCATTAACAAAAACCATCGCGGCCGAGGAACAGCCCTACGGAATCAGTTGCGCCATGGTATGCCCCAGTGATATCCGGGGAACCCACAAAGAAATTGTGGAGGGCGACATGAAAAATCGCCTGCGCTCTCCTAATGGTGGAGATGTGGCTCGGGTTGTGGCGTTTTTGGCTCAACCGGAATCATTTTATCTATCCGGCAATGTGATTGAGTTGGCTTCTCCGGTGGGCTCTCTTCCGCCCAGGGTGGGAGAGTCGGTGTGGGTCGAGCCGATTGGAGGAGTAGGGACTATTCAAGAAATTAAGCAGGAAGCTGGATATTCGTTGTACTTGGTGCAGCCCGAAAAGGGGAAGGCGGGCTGGTATTCGCATTTTCAATTGCGGGCTTTGCCATCGGTATGAGATGCGCCGACACCATTGCGACGGAAAGGAGAGACTTGATGGAATGGGACAAACTGGCCAGCCGATACGGGAGGAATATCATCCGCAGCATCTGGTCTCATCCTGACGCGCTCATTCGGGGCGACTACGACGCCAAAGGCGCATTTTACTGGGATGACAACCCATCCAATGGAATTTCCCCGCATGGATGGTACGGTGCGCTGCAAGTGAGCGCCAATCCATTAGACCCCTGGATGGCGATTGACTGGGACAACCCGCGCTCCGAGGAATCTGTGGCTCAAGCCATTTTACGGAACGTGGCATCTCTTAGAGATCTTGTCGCCCATCACGGGGTTCCCATGCTTAGTTGGCCCTCAAAGTCGGGGCGCACCGACCCTCATAGCCAAAGTCAACATCTCTTTGTTTTCTTGCCTAATCTTACTCTCGAAGCGCGGGGAAACTTACTCACGATGTTTCTGGGCGAGATTTTAGGACGTTCCATTTGGCATGGGCGTCCCGAGCCCACGTTGCGCCAAGAAGGGCTCGATCCCCGGGGTTATTTTCTCTATCCTTCACCGGGTACAACCGGCATCCGTATGGGACTTGCCGCCGCCGATGAATTCGATCTCTTTGTTGCCGCCTGGAAGCGGGCCTTTCTATAAGACATCTACCTGGCGATATGCGTCGATACGCTTTTGCAGTCGCGTTTGGATGTCCGGCCATTCTTCCCGGGTAATGCTAAATACTACAGTATGCCGTATGGTGCCGTCCGCTCGGATGCGGTGATTGCGAAGCATTCCTTCATATTTCGCGCCGAGTTTGCGGATGGCGGCTTGCGAGTGGGCATTGCGATGGTCGGTGCGATACTCCAGGCGAATGGCTCCCCATTGGTCAAACGCATGACGCATCAGCAACAGTTTGGCTTCCGGGTTGATGACACTGCCCCAAACCGTGGGCGAATACCACGTGGATCCAATTTCCAGTCCTTTGTCGGGTTCGTGAATGTTTAGATAGCGGGTGCTGCCAACCACCTGGCCGCAGGCCTTGTCAATGACCACAAAGGGGTAGGCGCGGCCTAACCGTTCGTCCTCCAGCGAGTGCGACAACCAGGCGTCGAATCGCTCGGGAACCGATAAATCGCTTAACATCCATGACCAAATTTCAACGGATTGTGCCGTCCGGATTAATGCCTGGCGGTGGTCATTCCGCAGCGGCTCTAATCGTACAAAGGTTCCGTCCAATGTCACAGGGCCAAGTTGCACACGGGTTGCTCCTCACGTAGTCATTTCAGCGCGATTTTTATGATACCCCATCTCTTGTCGCTGGGATAAAGTTTAATCATTAGATCGCACCCTGCCCAGTATTGTCTTTAGGCCCACTATTCATGGGATGGCTGTGGCTTGTCTGGTTGGCCGTGCCGATCCCGGCCGTGGGCTGGGCTCTTTTTTGGTGGCTTGCCAAAGCGCCCGGGGTTTTCTTGCTTAAGAATTCCGCGCTCGGCGAGAGGATGTTGAGGCTATTGCGGGTGTGCGCCCATGGGACTAAGGCGGTACAGTATAGGGGACCCGTCTCGTTCGGGACTTGGTCGGCTGGAGAAAGGAGCCGTGGACGATGGGATTAGGCAATGTTCCGCGGGACGCTTTTTTTAATCCTGATGGTTCTGGGGCGGACAGCCTTCGTGATGTTGTGGATAAAGTGTTGGAATCCTTAATGGTGGTGGTGCGGGAGCGGGCTGGCCAATCGCCCCTTCCTAGGTCAGTCGAGTCGCATTATGAAGCGTTTCCCCAAGAGGGGCATGGTTATGATGACGTGTTCGCCCGGTTGTCCGGGGTTTTGCAGGATTCGCTCTACCCGGCGCACCCTGGATACATTGGCCATATGGATTCGATCCCCACGCTAATGTCCGTGATCGGAGATTTTGTGGCGGCTTTTTTGAACAATAATCTGTTAAGCCAGGAAATGTCGCCGGCGCTGTCAATGATGGAGACCGACGTGCTGCGGCAGTTTGGCCAAAAATTTGGATTGGGGGAGAACTCCGGCGGAGTGATGACCAGCGGTGGGACGCTGGCGAACTTGCAGGCCTTGGCCTTAGCCCGCAACCGTGCATTTTCCGTTCGTGATGAAGGTCTGGCGCGTCTAGGAAAACGGCCTGTGCTCTTTGCCTCTGAGGTGGCGCACACCTCCCTGCAAAAGGCTGCCATGTTGTTGGGATTGGGGTCATCGGCGGTGGTGCCCGTACGTGCAGACGCCAATTCGCGGATGCGGCCCGACGACTTGGAGGAGAAAATTCGAAATGCCAAAGCCTGTGGCGAGGCGCCGTTTGCCGTCGTGGCTACGGCAGGTACCACGGTGACCGGCAATATTGATCCGTTGCGGGAAATCGGAGCTTTGGCCAAACAGTACGGCTTGTGGTTTCACGTGGACGCCGCCTATGGCGGGGGGTTAATTTTTTCCCCGACGCAGCGATTTCGGCTGCAGGGGATCGAACAAGCCGACTCCGTAACGTTTAACCCGCAAAAATGGATGTACATCGCTAAAACTTGCGCCATGGTTCTGTTTAAGGATACGGATCTGCTGCTGTCCGATTTTCGCGTGGCCGCACCCTATATGAGTGATTCCGACTTTGTCAATCTCGGGGAAATCAGCGTGCAAGGGACGCGCCATGCCGACATTCTGAAGCTTTGGCTGTCCCTGTGCCACATTGGCCTTGTTGGCTATCAGCAACTGGTGGACCATAGTTACGCGACAACCGCCTTTTTTGTGGATCAGATTCGGGCGCGGTCATATCTGGTCTTGGCGGGGGAGCCGGAAACTAATCTCTGTTGTTTTAGGGGAGAGCCGTCATTTTTGCCCCAAGATGCTTGGGACGAATGGAATGTGGAGCTTCAGCGGCATCTTTCGCAACGCGGGCAGACGTTTCTTTCTTGCCCCGGGTATCGGGGTGGGCGGTGGTTGCGGGCAGTTTTGCTGAACCCCTTTACCACGACTGAGGTCATTGATGGGGTGTTTCGCGCTATGGATGAATTTTATCAAGCAAGCGCGGCGGCTCGGGGGTGAGGGAAGTACGTTTTTAGTATGACTCCATCACCGTTACTTGCGTTTGGACGTCATAGGGCCACTGTTGCAAAGGTACAGGCCAATCTTTCCGCACGTGGGTCCAGAGGGAGGGCTTGGTGTCGCGAACCACGATTCCGACTCCCAGGGCGTCATTTTTGTCGTGGGTCATGAGGCGATAGGAGCGGGACGTAAGCTGGTCAAGCTGCTGAGCCGCTTCCTGGGAGAGATGCTGCAACTCTTGCGCGGAGGGCAGGCGCCATTGAGGATTTTCGATGACCGCCATGACGGCTTTGACCCTAATTCGAACGCGCGGACCTGGCAGAATGGTAATGTGGGGGTGAACGCTTGTCACGCGGGCAACTATGGCCCCGTGAGGGCTTGATAAAGTGAGGGTGAGCCCAGGCTCTCGCATTCGGATAGTATCGTATAGTGCCGCGTCTTTAGGAGAGAGAGTTCCCGTCATGATGTCGCCTCGAAAGAGAGCGGCTCCGTCAAAGGCAATTTTTTTTTCGAATTGGCGGATCAGTGGCACCGCCAGTCCTTCTTGCGGCTCGAAGGTTGAGCGCAGCGCTTTCCATAATAACGTGCTAAGTATTTGCGGGTGGTCCGGTGCGTTTCCCTCTTCCGCCAGGTAAAGTTGGCGAAAGGTGGATCCTGAATCGGTTGTTGGCTCACTATAGAGGACGGACTTTGCCGGACCCTGGCTAATAAATAGATACGCAGCAGGGCGGGTTTGACCTCCCTGGCGCAGCAGCTGCAGGGGAATAGAAAGCCCACGATGCTGCGCGTACGTTTTTGACACCACGACAATGCTGAGATTGGATAAATCCAGATTGCCGGGCGACGTGTTAATCATTTGCGCTAGCGCGCCGGATAGCGTACGTGACGCCCCTTGAAAGAAAATTTCCGGTGGCCCCCCCGACACTCCCGGTCCGCTAACAGTGGAGTTGACGGAAGATAAAGGGTTTACTCGTTCCGCTGTCACCAATGTCTCGCCATGAGGAGCCGCGTCAAAGGCCAGGCCGAAAATCATGGCGCGACTGTCAATGGGTTGCTCAGTATTGCATCCCGACAGAAGTGCGAGAGCTAAAATTGCCCATAGGAGCCGTCGCCCCCGAAACTTTCTAGCCATAGGCCTTGTCTTTTTGTTTTTGTCGCATCAGCATGAAATAACCTGCCTGGAACACGAGATATAGGCCAAGGTTGGCCCAGAGCCAGTCGCTTAACGGTAATAGTATGGTGTGCATCCCCAGATCGGATGTGCTGCCCGCCCACCATATGGCTACCGCGATCAGAAATAGGGCGGGGGTGCGAAAGGAGGCTCCCATTACGTCCTCAACAGCTTGGGCAGCCGACCAGAGCTGCGAGGACGCGAAAATCCAAAATGTGGGCAGTATGAGGATAACGGCCAGATCGGCGTATTGCTGCAAAAACAAGATTGTGGTGGTTGAGAGGTTTAGTGTGGTCATGATGCCCTCAACCGTTTGGCGAGAAAGACCAGGGCCAAGCGTGCCCAGCACGTAGCCAGCGCTAAAGATCAAAATTACGGTGGAGATGGCCCCAATCCAGAGTAACAGCCGGAATTTGGCAACCCCCTCCACGTCGACAAAGGGGGTGAGCATCATCAGCGAGGGAATCCCCCAGGGGAGCAGGACGCTTGGCCAAAAATCGGCGGAGAAGGGCACCCCGTGGGGCCACCAGATATACGGGCCTAAGAGGGCTGGGCGGATATTTGGCATGGCCCAAATGGCAATGAACAAGAGGCCGGGTCCGTAAATGAGCAGAAGATTTAACTCAGCGTGGCGTCCGATCGTGACGGGACCATGGTAGCTGTGGAATACGACAGGGATTAGGGCGCCAAACCATATAAGCGACGTTGACATGTGCGGAAGCACGGTTGCTTTGATTAATTCATTGGATAGGCTTAAGGTGAGAAATACTCCAGTGGCGGAAGTCACAATTACGGGAATGGCTAGAAGCGCCCCGACAAAGCGTCCTCGCAGATACTGCACATGACCCACCAACGTGCGGCCCGGGATGGAAATCGGGTAAGACAAGCTTATTAGTCCCAGTCCGGTGGTAATCATGCCGCCCAGCAGTATGGTGACCCACCACCCGCGGGCACCCACGCCCGCTATCAGATAGCTGTAGACCGTTGTTGTGGCGATGAGCGGTGCCATTAACGCCAAGAGCGCGAATTGGATTGGACTTAGTCGCTTTTGCATTAAAACGTTCTCTTGACTGGGGATCCCGCTTCCCAGCGTGACGGGAGAACCAGTTTGGAGGTAAGTGTTTCCCGTAAGCGGAAGGGAGCCGCCGGGGCGAAATAGGGTACGCCGACAGATTCCAGGGAGGCCATGTATCCGAGTTCTAAAGCGGCAGCAATCATCAGGCCCATAGCTCCGAAAAACCCGGTCCATACCACAAACCAATACTTGTTGATGCGCAGGACCGTTTGAATGCTAGGGTCGGTCGAGGTAAACTGCGCCACGGTTGCCAGCGCCGCGATGACTAACGCGAGTTGATTGGCAAGGTGGGTGCTGTTCAGCACGTTGCCAATAATAATACCGCCGACGATGGGCAAGGCGTTGCCAATCACTTTCGGAGATCGCACGGTCGCCTCAACCAGAATTTCTGTCAATAAAAGCACGAGCAGCATTTCCACCAGCGGCGAATAGGGCACCAGGGCGCGCGCCGACGCTAACGCCAATTGGAATTTGGGCACCATGAGACTGGGGTTGTAACCGGCCAGTATGATATAGATAGCGGGCCCCAAAGCGGTAATATGATTGCTCAGTGTCCGTAGTATGCGCACGGCGGTCGCCGGCACCCAGGGGACGTAGCGATCTTCCACCGCGCGAAAAAAGTCGAGATAGGCGGTCGGGAGCAATAGGACAAATGGAGTATTGTTGACAATGACGGCAATGCGGCCGTCCAAAAGCGCCATAACGGTTCGATCAGGCCGCTCCGTGGATATATGGGTGGGGAAAATGCTGATGACGCCCGGGTTCAGCATTTGCGCTAAGTGTCCGCTGCTCACGACGGCGTCCACGTGGATGTTGCTGAGTTCTAATTTCAACCGGGCCAGTACGGAAGGATTAACGCGCGAGCCAATACTCAGCAATGCTACTTTGGTTTGGGTTTTGCTGCCTATCTGCAGAATCTCGACTTGAAAGGTTTCATCACGTACGCGCTGGCGCACCAAGGCAAGATTGGTCTCTAAGTCCTCAACGAAGGCGTCCAGGGGTCCCATAATAACATTTTCGACCGTAGTCTTGCCTACGGAACGGCCTTTATATTGGGAAATTGAAAGGGAAAAAGCCGCCAGCATGTCATCCAATAATAGGATAGCGTTTCCAGAAATCACTTCCGCCGTGACGTCAGGCAGTGTTTGCAGCTTTTTAATCTCATCGACCGCTATCGTCCGCTCCAATAGGTTCAAAGTCTCATTGATGTTGCCGCGCGACGATAGCAAGTTCTCTTCAACATTGAAGAGCGGCCGAAGAATTTGTTCGGCGAGTTCCTTTTTGCTGAGCCGATCTTTAATGAATACCAGGGTGCTGTTAGGCATTTTGGAGAAACCGAGCGGCCGGAAGATAACATCGGCCGATCGGCCGATTCCCACCTTAAGGGCGGACACGCTTGTTTGAACATCTTGAATGGGCGGATTGGCCGGGCTGGTGGTGGGATCGGTCAAATAATTGGTAAATGCGTTGATGTCCTCAAGCGTCTGAAAGCATTCCTCGCGTATTTTCTTGAGTTGGTCGTGTTGGGATGACGGGTGCTTTTTTTTCTTCATGCTGGGTAGGATTGCCTATTGCGAGCCGGTTATGCGTTGACCGCCCTTCGTTTATTTTTCAGGGAGGATTTCCCGTGAGCTGTCCCGAAGAGCTTGGCGGGTTGTAGGCCCACAGACGCGCTGGTGCTTTTTACTGAAGGAGGGTGTTTAAGCGCGGCAAACGTTAAGAATGATAATGGCCATGGCACGGAAGTGCGAATAAAGACGCCAGGGGACTTCAGGCTGTCGGAGACGCTGGGGTATCTATGGCGGTCGCCGACAGAAATCTTATATCGGGTGAACGACGGAGAGATTGTCCGTTATATTCCCCTCTCCCGTCGAAAGATTTGGGTGAAGGTGTCGGCAGGCGATAGCGACGCGCTGGTGGTGCGCCTGCCTGCCGACGTGAGAAGGGTGGACATCGAGGAGGTAAAACGGTTCTTGAGGGAGTGGTTTGATTTATCCCGGGATCTCGCTCCGTTTTATCGTCTTGCTGAATCTGACGAAGTTTTAGCCCCGTTGCTGGCACAATTCTATGGATTGCGCCTGGTGCGGGTGCCCGACCTTTTTGAGGCACTCTGTTGGGCGGTTATGGGGCAGCAAATCAATTTAGAATTTGCTTACACATTAAAACGACAATTTGTTCAAGCGTACGGGCAGGGCAGCATGTTTGAAGGACAGACGCACTGGATGTTTCCCGACCCTAGCCGTATTGCTCGATTGCAGATTCCCGATTTGCGGCGCCTCCAGCTGACGCAGCGCAAGTCCGAATATATTATTGGCATTGCCCAGGCTATGGACTCGGGACAATTATCCAAAGCCCAGCTGTTGACCTTGGAGGACGGCGAGGCCAGGCAGCAATTGCGCCAAATTCGGGGAGTGGGGGACTGGACGGCAAATTACGTGGCTATGCGCTGCCTAGGCCATATGTCAGCCTTTCCCGCGGGTGATGTCGGACTCCAAAACGCGGTCAGGCAGGTGCGGGGTATGGCGCGAAAGCCTACCCCGGCCGAACTCTTGGAACTGGGACGTCAGTGGGGAGATTGGAAGGCCTACGCCACTTTTTATCTATGGCGCAGCTTGCGCGGGACATCCCCGTAAGGTCCTTTTGTTTCGTTGCTCCGCCATTTTTATGCGTTGTGGAGATTGGAGTCCTGCCAGATTTCTAATATGGGTTTGGCTTCCGTGGCGCCTTCCCCGGCTGTGATAGCAACGACCCGCGCAGCGGCCGCCAGATGCATCCAGGCCATTCGCGGAAGGCGGGAGCGTTCCGTCTCTAAAAGCTGGCCCCACAGCATTTTGACATTGTGAATGGCGCTGAAAGGCTTGGCCGTTGTTAACGCGATCTCCATAAGGGCGGCGGCGACTTGGCGTGCGGGCACGCCGTTTTTTAGACAGGCGGCGGTGGCAGCCATGGTGTTTAGTCCTTCGGGATCGTCCAAGGCGATGTGGCGAATCTCTTCGACATCGCTGATGGCTTGCCGGGCTTCTGGAATATCGATCCATCGTTCGCGAAGAGCCTTTTGCTGACGGGTGCGCGCACCGGCCAAGGCAGCCGACCAGGCTAGTCCGCGGGTGGACAGCGGGGTGTTGGGATCTGATAACAGGTCCAGTATGCAGTGGATTCCCGTGACGGCATGCGCGTCAAAGCGGGAGCGCGCCATCATCTCGCTCCCGGCTAGGGCGACAGCCTCGTACAATGTTGCCCCGGAGGTGCCATCGGCCGCCATGTCAAGTAAGATTTGAGCTTCCTCACCATATTCACAATCAAGCAAGTGGCCCGCAATTTCTAACGCGTCCTTCGCGTGGACATCTCCATCCGTGGGATTAATGTTTTCTAACGCTGACGCTGTTTCGGAAACGATGGGACAGGGCCGCGAGGCTAAGTACTGGACCGCGGGCCGAAAAATAGGCTCCGCCCATTGCGCCCACTCCCCCGCATCGTCCAATAGCTGGGCCGCGCGCAGCACGATGAGAAGCCGATGCTCATTTTCCGGGAACTGTCGAAGTCCGGCCAATATTAAGGATGAGCGCACCATTGCCGGTCCGACGTCCTCGATGAGGGCGACCAGACGATGTTCGACCCGTAAGGGTTGTTCGCCGGATTCAATGGCCTGCAGGAATTCATTTTGCCAATCGGTGGGATGGGGATCGCGGTAGGGTTCCGCATGCATGAGAAGGTAGGGGCCGTAATTGGGGTTGGTCAAGAGGTCTACCACGTAGGTGGCTGTCTGCAGCAGCGCTAGATTGCGATAGGCGGGGCCTAACATTGTCGCTGCCCGAAGCACGGGTCCGCCGTTGAACGTCCCATGGCCGATATACGGACCATGGTGATCGATATAGCGTGCCGACGCTAGCGCCAAGAGAAGATACAAGGTTTCGTCGCGATGTCCCCAAGCCCGCTGTGCCTGTATCCAGCGGCCAATATCTTGCCGGGCCAGTTGAGCGATGTGTTGAAGGGTGATATCCACATCTTTTGGCCATAAAAATTCATGAGCCACAATCATTCCTCCCATCCCCTTTTACGCGGATATTAGCATGGGCAGTCTAATCCGGCGTGTGCCAAAAGGCCCATATAACGCTAGGACTTTGGTCTTACCAGGCAGGCCATAAAGTGGCTGCTGATGCCTTCCTACATATAGGACAGTGCTCATCGGCAGCACGCGGACAAATTATTGCGTTATGCACAAAGGGATTTCTTTAAAAAAGGAGAATTATGGCAGCATAATGTTAAAAGGCTTTCATTGGAAAATTAGTCCAGGTCCGCTGGGCTGCCACCGTTTTTGAAAGGGGAAGGATTACGGTGCAACAAAGTGCTGGGGCGAGTGCGCCAAGTGAGTTGAAGCGTGGTGCCGTAGGTTTGTGGGAGGCGGTCTTCCAGTCGTTTTCGTTTGTCGGGCCCGCCGGAGATGTTGCCATATTGTTGGTTGGCACCGCCGCCTTCGCGTTGGGAGCCACCCCGCTGGCGGTCCTTATTGCCTGGGCCTTGTATGGCTTGTGGATGGTGGTCCCGTTAGAGTTCGCCAAGAAAATCGTTAATTCCGGAAGTTACTATGCTTACTCGGCGCAAGGGTTGGGACCGGGGGGCGGCACCCTAGCGCTCTGGTACTGGATGGGAGAGAATCTCACCGGGCCCGCGTTTGGGGTATTGGGGCTAAGCGGATTTATTTATTTACTGAGTTCATCCCTCTCAAAGACTGGTTGGGTTTGGATTCCTATTGCCGTGGCTACTTTGGGGTTTGGCGTGCTGCTTTCCTATCGGGGGATTCGGCCATCGTTGCGATACACCCAATGGACGGGGTTTTTGGAGATCGCGTTTTTGATTGTGGGCGCGGTGGTGATTGTAATTAAAGTGGGGGCGCATAATACGTTGGCGCCTTTCACTCTGGGGCCTTTGCATGGGGCTTTTGCTCCCCTCTTCTTAGGGGTGGTTTATTCGGTGCTGGACTTCACTGGACTTGGCACCGCCACCACTATTTCCGAAGAAGTGAAAAACTCCCGTAAGTTAGTCACACGCGCCATCATCATTGCCTGGATTCTCTCCGGGCTCGCCTTAATATTTCCCTCGTACGCCTTAACGGTGGGGTGGGGTGTGCACGCCATGTCCCGCTACGCGACTTCTCCGGATCCGGGTTTAATTGTATTCCGCCACTATCTGGGCAACTTTGGATGGATTCTTCTCATTCTTTTTACCATTAACAGCTACCTGAACTATATGGTGGCCAAGGTTAACGCGGTTAGCCGGATCTGGTACAGCGCTGGCCGTGATGGCATTTTGTTCAAGCGATTCAATAAGGTGCATCCCGTGTTTAAGACGCCATATCAGACCACTCTCTTATTTTTCTTGCTGATTTTCGTCATTGATATTGTCGCGGGTCTTATCTTGGGGCCTACCGAGGCTGGCATTTGGCTATTGACCATCGCTGGCGTTAGCATCATCGCGGTGCATATTGTCGCTAACACCGCGCTTACGGTGTTCATGGCAAAAATCAAAGAGTTTGCGTGGTTTAGGCATGGGGTGATTCCCAGCTTTGCCACCTTAGTCGGGTTGGTCGTTATTTGGTACAGTGTCTATCCCATCCCTAAGGAGCCCGTGGGTCTGGCTGTCCTGGTTGCTATTGCTTGGTTGGTTGTGGGTGCTGTGGTTGCCATCTATATTAATCGCCGCCATGGCGCGTCCTTAAAAGGCGCCGGTGCATCGCGGGAATGAAGCATTGTTGTTCCAATCAAAGTGGGATAACGCCGTGGTGCGGCCCACGGAATGTGTGCCCATGGTCGCTGGCTAAAATTTCACCGGACAAGCCCACCGTGAGATTTCATCCGGGGCCCTGTCATTCTAGTATGGAGTCGAATCCTGAGCCCAGGCGCTAGGCGGATCGTTCACTGCTGGTCTAAAGGCAGAGCATATCGCCAATAGAAAGGACGGAATTTGATGGAAAAAGCGTTGACCCGATGGGGCCCGTATACGGATATGCGGCAGTTGGCACAGGCGGGCCCAACAATTATTACCCGTGGTGAAGGCGTTTATGTTTATGACGACCAGGGACATGAGTACCTGGATGGCCACGGAGGATTGTGGCTGGCGAACGTCGGTTACGGACGGCGGGAAATCATTGACGCTATTGCCCGTCAGGCGGAAACTCTCGCATGGTTTCCCTCTTTTGGGGGATTTGCCAACGAGCCCTCTCTTGCCTTGGCGGACCGGTTGGTTTCTCTGTTGCGTCCTGACAATATGGCCCATGTCATGTTTAGCAACGATGGGTCGGAGGCCGTGGAAACCGCTTTGAAAATCGCCCGTCAATACTGGAAGATTAAGGGTCGCGGCACCAAGTATAAGTTTATTACCCGGCGTCATTCCTATCACGGTGTCACCATGGGCGCCTTAAGCGTGCAGGGAGTTACAGCCAATCGCACAGAATTTGAGCCGCTTTTACCCGGGGTGGTGCATGTGCCGGCTCCGTATGCCCTTCATTGCAGCATCCACCCCGATTCGCACGTGTGTACTCTGGCGTGCGCGCGGGCGGTGGAGGAGGCCATTTTGACCCAAGGAGCGGATACAGTAGCCGCCTTTATCGCAGAGCCGGTGCAGGCGGCCGGTGGAGTTATTTTCCCGCCTCCTGACTACCTTCGCCAAGTCCGCGAGATTTGTCGCCGTTATGACGTCTTATTTATTGCTGATGAGGTTGTCACAGGTTTTGGCAGGCTCGGCTCTTGGTCCGGAAGCCGCCATTACGGAATTCAGCCTGATATTATGACCATGGCAAAGGGACTGACGTCAGGGTATCTTCCTCTCGGTGCCACCGCGGTATCCGACGAAGTGTTTGAGACATTTCTCCATAGGCCTGCCTTGGGCCCAGAGTTTCGTCATGGCAATACCTATAGCGGGCATCCGGTGGCGGCGGCCGCCGGGCTGGCCAATATCGCGTTAATAGAACGCGACGGGCTAGTGGAACACTCGCGGTCGATGGGATTGATACTGCGGGATGCGCTGGAGGGAATTCAGGAACGCCATGCGGAATGGGTCCTAGATGCCAGCGCGGAAGGGTTGTTGGGGCGTCTGGAGTTGCGCGACCCATCCGGGCGCACGGCGGCCGGCGACATCGGCACCGCAATGTCAAAGCATATGTATGATCTTGGCGTGATTGTCCGACCTTTGGGAGATGTGGTGACTTTTTCGCCGCCGTTGGTGATTACCGCTGAACAAATTCTGCGAATGACGGCTATCACCGAAGAAGCCCTGAAATTAATAAAGGCTTAGAACTGGAAGGTTGTGGCGCCAGGGCCAATCTTGAGGGAGATTACCGTCCCGTATTTGGTCTTTGGCGGCAAGCAGACTGGCCGTACTAATCGTATTGCGGTTCGCTTTCGGTGCCAATGGCGCTGTTATCTACATCTCAATGGAGTTAGATAAATCTATGTTATCGGGCGGGCCGCTAATCATTAAAGATTTTAACAAATAAGGGATTATCATTAGTCTCGCAACACTGTATAATCGGACAAAGCGATTAAGCTTTTGGTTTTGCGTTTAGTGAATCAAGTTGCTTGAGTCGCGGTTGTTAGATAAGCCGGGATGGCAATTTATGAGTTAAATCAAAAAGTTGCGCCATCCCCGAAAATTAGTTATAATGCAAGCGCTTGCTTGGGAATTCTCGACTCAGTTCGATTTCACTTTCCGCAGAGGTTTAATGATTTCTTGCCTTCCAACCTGGTTCGATGCGATAAAGAGTGATGCAACCTTACCAGAAAAGAAACCGCGGTCGTACTGGAGCTTATGTCAATCATTGCTGAAAACATTTTCAATCCCCGAGTCGCGGGCGGCACTTTTCCTTACAAAAGAGAGTTGCCGATTCCGTTCCCGGGTTAATAAGGAGGAGTCGTCGTTGGAATTGCCGGAAGTGGGAGTTGCGGCCACCCGTAAGATTCGTAATCACATCATTCCCTTCGTGATTCTGCTGTATATCATCTCGTTTCTGGACCGGGTCAACACGGGATATGCGGCTTTGCAGATGAATCAGGCGCTTGGCCTGACGGCGGCGGCCTTTGGCTTGGCGTCAGGCATCTTCTTTATTGGGTATTTTCTATTTGAGGTGCCCAGCAACGTCATGCTGCATAAGATTGGAGCGCGGGTCTGGATTATGCGCATCCTGGTGAGCTGGGGTGTGGTTGCCGCCTTAACATCGGTGGTGCAAAACGCGACAGACCTTTATGTGCTGCGATTTATTCTTGGTATTGCGGAAGCCGGATTCTTCCCCGGCATCATTCTTTACCTCACCTTCTGGTTTCGGGAGCGCGATCAGGCCAAAGCGGTTTCGTTGTTTATGGTTGCGTTAGCTCTTTCTGGAATTATCGGCGGTCCGGTGTCAACGTTCATCCTGGCGCACGTGCACTGGGGACATCTTGCCGGGTGGCGGTGGCTCTACATCCTTGAAGGGGTGCCCGCGATTATCCTCGGGTTTATCACATTGTCGTTTCTGCCGGATCGGCCCAATAACGCCAAATGGTTAACCCAACCTGAAAAAGATTGGATTAACGGCGCGTTGGAACAAGAGCGGCAGAAAAAGATACACCGGCATCCCGGCTCCCCCTGGCAGGTGATGGCCAACGGCCGGGTGTGGATGTTTACGCTTATTTACTTTTGTCTTGTCACCGGTTTATACGGCATTGGATTCTGGCTACCGCAAATTGTTAAGTCGCTTTCCGCGACCTATTCACTCTCAACTATTGGTTGGCTAACGACGATTCCCTATATTGTGGGCGGCGTCGGCATGATTATTATTGGCCGAATGTCAGACCGCCGCGGCGAGCGGCGTTGGCACACCGCGGTGACCCAATTGGGTGGTGCGGCGGCTCTGGTATTGCTAGGCGTGACCCATAGTCCAGCCTGGTCTATTGTCTTGATTTCGTTGGCTACGGCGGGATTCTACGGGTTTTTCGGGCCGTTTTGGTCCATGCCGGGACTATTTCTCACAGAGGTCAGCGCGGCTGTCGGCATCGCGTTTATCAATTCGGTAGGGAATCTAGGCGGGTTCTTTGGTCCCTACATTATTGGAGCGGTGAAGTCCTCTACGAATTCACTGCAAAGTGGGCTATATGTGCTGGCGGGCTTCCTGGTGGTTGGAGCGCTCCTGACTTTGGGGCTTAAAAAGTCGATGAATACCGTCCAGGAAGAGGCACAGACCGGCACGGTAGCCAGCATCTAGGCAGAACCAAGCACCGACGATCATCCCATTGGAATGGGCCCTGGTGACAATCGGGGCCCATTCGGCGTAAGTATTCGCGGATAAGGGAACTCCGCCAACATCACGAACGGTCTTTCTTCGTGGCAAGATGGAGGGAATTCTCGCCAGTATTCTGGCGGCCCATCTTTTTTATCGCGCTTTTGTCCGGCCGGTTTATATCTGTCCCCATCTCCCACCCTATCAACCACGACCTTTGTGTCACACTTGTCTATCATGGAGCACGTGTCTCCATTTTCTGGTATGCTACCGGCGGCGGGGTGGCTTATGATTCTTTATGGTGGTTTGTTTGGCGCCATCGTGGGTGTTATGGCCTATAGTTTTGCGGATTGGAAAGCCCCCGTTGCGTTGGGGGTCGGGGGTTGAATGGAAGGTGCGCCGGCGTTAGGAAAGAAAGGGCGAAATTATGAATAGGGGAAGTGTGAATTCGGGGACAGCAGTTATTGAATTCCGGAATGTTACCAAGCGATATGGGCGGCTAGCCGCTGTGGATGATGTGTCGTTCCGGGTGGAACAGGGAGAGGTTTGCGGGTTTTTGGGTCCGAATGGAGCTGGCAAGACTACTAGCTTGCGGATGTTGTTGGGATTGGTGCGGCCGACTTCCGGGGAAGTGCTTATTGACGGCGTGAATGTGCGCCACCATAGTCAGGAAGCTTTGTCCGGGGTGGGGGCCATTATCGAGGAATCCCGGTTTTATCCCTATCTCACCGGTGAACAGAATTTAAGGCAGGTGCTGCGCTTACGGCAAATCCCCGCAGGCACTCAACAGATTCGCGAGCGCTTGTCCGAAGCAGGATTGAATGAGGCGGGCAACCGCCGGGTCAAGGGGTATTCCTTGGGAATGCGGCAGCGGCTGGCCTTGGCATTGGCTATGCTGCAAAATCCCAGGCTGCTTATCCTGGATGAGCCGATGAATGGACTAGACCCGGCTGCTATTCGGGAATTTCGCTTGCACCTCTTAACGTTGGCGCAGTCGGGGGTTACGGTGCTGCTGTCTAGCCATATTCTCTCCGAGGTCGAGCAACTCGCGACAAAACTCGTTTTTATTCGGCGAGGTCGGGTCATGGGGATGGAGGATCGGCTGGGTGGTCCCCAGGAGACCTATGTGCGGGCCCGTCGTGTGGAGCTGTTGGATTCTTGGCTCAACGAACGCGGCTTTAGGGCGCGGCCGCAAGACGATGGAAGGGCGGTAGCGCTTTCCAGCGAGCAGGACGTCTCAAGCTTCATCTGTGATATGGTGAATTCTGGCATAGAACTATTGGAAATCCGGCCTTACAGCGAAAATCTGGAACGGCAATATTTACAACATATGTCTACGAAGGAGGGGAGGTCGTTCGTTGAGGCATAAGGGGATATTTTTCGCGCTCTTTCACAATGAGTTGGAAAAGTTGTGGGCACATCGCGCCTACGTGCTTATCGTCGCGTTTTTAAATCG
>JAJYTS010000111.1 GCA_021792935.1 Bacillota bacterium
GTTCTTACTTACACTATACCCATTGCCCGAATCCTATGCAAATCGGCGCATTGACACGGCGTGAGCGGCGTTTTGAGGGGCCTATGCGTATAATCCGGTCTCCGTCCCGTGAACGGCCCTCAGCGGGCCTTAAAATAGCTCTCGCAAGGGCCACACGACGGCTCAGGGGCCTCACTCATTCGGCGTCCTGAAACCAACTGCCGCCCTCGAACCGTCCGGCGCTGTCGTTCCAGTACATAGAGCCAGACGCCGTTGGAGAAGGCCAAAGGATACGTGGGTCCTAAATCGACGCGCGGCATGACTTGGACTGTATGAGTACGGCCGTATTTGAGCGAGTGCACCGCTACCCTCTCGCCCTCTTGGGGCCATGCTGCGGGAATCATCGGGGACTCCTGGTCGTGCTGGGGGTCACGCGGATGGGGTGGTGTGCGCGGGCTTCCCGACCGCCCACATCCTCCCAGGTTCCCGCAAGACGGTCCCGCACGGTTTTCAGTGCCCGCTGCTCTTCCACGGTAATGATGGTCCCCCCGTTTTTGACCAACTCCGGTAGGTCCACCAAGGCGGGATTGCTCCCGAACGCCTCCATGCGCACGGCATGGTAGTACACCGAAATGAGGTCCGCAACAATGGCCGCTTGGCTTTTGTGCGCGATGGTCTGGAGGTAGTCCAGTTGGGTTAACACGTCCTCGCCTAAGCGCAAGGTGGTTTGTTTGGTGGCCATGAAAACCCCTCCCTTTTTTTTCGATTATATACCACGTATACCATATAGGTCAACGAATGACAATGTGCGGTATAATACCGCGTAGGAGGGATCCCCATGCCTATCAAAGCTGCGCCGAAGGGCGCGAGGACGCCGCAACGCCCGCGCTATACGGCGGAGGATTTACAGGGTGCCGCCGCCTCCCTTGCCATTGAGGGGTTAATGGTCACCGAGGAAGACACCCAAGAAACCCTCGCCGTCTTGAATGGCGAAGTGACCTGGGAACAATATCTTCAGTCCCTCCGCGACCGGTTTACCCCACCGGCACCGCCCCCATCACGTCCGTAAACGCCCCGGTCAGGGAATCCTTAGGCTTGGGTCAGCGCACCCGTTCTGGCGATGGCCAGGAACGAATCATGGATCGGGGTGCAAATCGACGTCCGGCGAAGTTTGTCCTTCTCTGATATTGGACGATTTTTCCGTGCACTGAGCGATCTCCCATCGGCTGTCATCGCCGCTCAGGGTCGAATTTGGAGTTTGCCGCAGGGAAGAACGCTCGTTCCACGTCCGCTAGGAGATATTATGTCAACTGGGTTCTTCCGATGGGGCCTCACCGGCGCGTGCCCGGACGGCTGCATTCAGTTCTTCACGGGTGATCTCACCCCGGACATAGCGGGCAAATAGCGCCTCCGCTTCCTCATCTAAGGTAAAACCGGACAGCCAGATATTATGCCGTGCCCAATCCAAGGCCGCCTGTCGGCGGGCCTGCTCTTCGGGTGCTAGTTTCCCCATGGGACGTCCCCCTCTATCGCTTCCATGGCCACCATGAGCGCTTTTGGGCTTGCGCGTGTTCTGCTGCCTGTTGCTGCATTACGCGAATGAGCTCCATCAGCTGACGGTCTCGGGCGTCCAGGCGATCATCAATGACGCATCGCAACTGTTCCGTTTCTTGGCGGCTTGTGGTTACTTCCTGCCGTAAAGCGGCCATCTCGGTGGCCATGGCCGTCATGGCCGTGGCCATGGATTGTTGCAGGGTTTGCAAGGCTTCGGTGGCCGTCATGGCCATATCATGGCCATCGACCGCCACCGTGACCGGCAGGCCGCTTTCGGATAAAGCGCCCTCGACCCGTCCCGCGTTCCACCCCGCCTCATACCAATCTCGGATCTGTTGGAGAATAGATATCACGGATTCCGCCACCAAGACGCTCCGGCCCTGCCGACGAGTCTGGAGATGATGGCCGTGGAGTTCCAAATACCGCCGGAGGGTCCGCTCGGGGATTCGTGTCTGTCGTTCGATCTCGCCTACGGTTAGCCAATCATTCACGTCACTCACCTCATGACCGGGATTCCGTCGTCATTCCGTCATGTTACCATAATTCTTTATTAATCAAGGCATTTTTATGGCCACGGCCATGGCCGCAGCCATAATTCGGCCGCTATGGCCAGTCAATCTTGAGTTGAACATTAAGTTGGTTTTTTCCTTTCCCGAAAATTGACCACCGAAAGCACTTACTTACCGTAACTTCAGGCTTTAGTGCGACGTTATACGTTTACCAGAAAATGGGACAAGATGGAAGGCTGTTGCTCAAAAGATCATACCCACAAATCCGAGGAGGGAGAACATGGCGAAGTCTGTCGAAGAGCTTTGTACCCAGGACTGTTTATTAGTTGCACCGTGGATTGGAATTGACTTTGCTCAGCAAGGCGTGTGGCGTGGAACACGGTTTATCCCTCTGCCGGCCCGAACCTTTGCCATCTTAAGCTGCCTTGCTCATCACCCCAACACGGTTGTGGCGATCGATCACCTGCTGGCGGTGGGGTGGCCGGGGGAACCGCATGTTCCTAACGATTTAGCGCGACATATTCATCGAATTCGACAAGCGATTGAAGTCCATCCACATCAGCCGCGAATTCTGGTGAATCGCCGCGGCATAGGTTACTGTTTCCGAGATTCCTATTAGGTTTTAGGGCTTTAGCGGCTGTCCCGAAAGTGTCCAACAAGTGTCATTTTAGTGTCCCCTAAGTGTCGATTTCGAGCGCTACGCTGGAAATATCCTCGAAAAGAGGGTAATCCACAGTAAGGGGGAGTTTAAGCCATGGCAGTAGCAGGAGCAGCGGCGGCAGATTCGGGAAACGTTGTCGGACAAAAAATGTACAATGCGGCCGCGACGTATTTGGGGAAAAACCCCGTCGTGTGGGGGCGTTATTTTTATACCTACACCCAAAATGGTACGGTATTTCCATATTACGATCCCTCCACGGAGAACACGTTTTTCTCCGATAACAGTCTACGGTTGCTTCCGATTACGGGCGTGTCCGCCCAGGGACCACACTTGAGCGGGGGGAGTTATACGACCGGATACAACGATGCGCAGAATAATTTGTTTGCCGTTCTGGAAGCCTTAGGTGACGATGCGGAGTTCTTCCCGTGTGTGATACCCCCTGGGGGAACGGGGTGTACGCACTGGACTGCATTTGCGCTCGATTGCGAGGATAGTTCAGGGCCGGTCACGGTCAGTGTCGAGTATCTCCACGGGTGGTTGGTGGGCATGGCTGATGGCGTTCAGGATCGTAATGGGGTCACGCTTTATGGATGGTCGGGCGTTTACAACAGCGCGGACAACTGCGGAACGTGGGATTCAGTCGTTTCGTGTTCTCAGGAGTTCGGGATTGCGCCCAAATTTATTTGGACGTCGGGTTACCCCGGATCACCCTATGCCGGCAATCCGTCCGACACGCCCCCGTGGAATACGGACAACGATTGCAACACCGAGGACAGTTGCGGCATTGCCTTAGGGCAGTCGACCGTTCTGTGGCAGTATTACGGAGACGCCACGGTCTCGGGCTCCTCCAGCCTCATCGACTTGGACCAGGGAAACCCGAACCTCGATTTTGCGACGGCGTTGAGCAACTATTGTCCGGTACCCGTCGTGTCGTGATAAGGCCCTAAGTTATGTCACCCGGTGCCAGTGCACACTACCATCGGTGGTCGTCCACAGCACCGGGTGATTGGCGTTATTGAGGGATAGGGCCCATCCTTTGCGACTGGCCATTTGCAGCGCGATGGGTGATGTGAACGGCAAATGGGTGGTCACGTGTTTGATGGTAGGTTTAGGCGCGGCGTTGGTGGTGATAGACCACAAGGTATGGTTATTAGCCATCCAAATTGTCGTAGGGTTGGTGGTGGTCGCGAAGACTGGGTTAGGGCCGCCAGTCATCGGGGTTCCCCAAGCCTGAATGTGGTTATTAACCATTGACGCCGCTTGCCACGTATTTGTTTTGGATCCCCACTGAACCATGACGAGGCCATTCCCACTCGCATTGGTGGCCAATGCCGAAATGTCGAGCACATCGATTGATGTCCGACCGGCCGGCCATGGCATTTCCACAGGAAGCCATGTGTGGCCACCGGTTGTTGTGTGATATAGAAAGGTCTGATCTGCAGCCGGAGACGGGAAGGGAATGAGCCATCCTTGGTTGCTCGATAGAAATTGGAACTGTCCGCCGTTTATCAGGACTTGAGGCTGGCCGTTAACGATATCTTCTCGTATAGGGAATTGAGCCACCAACGTCCAATGACGGCCGTCATTGGACGTTGTCCATAATTGGGCAGGCATCTCGGCACCTGCGGCACCGGGAGTGGTTTCGAGCCACCCCAAGCCGTTGGGGTGCATGATGATCTGCATCGGCGGATAGGGCGAATGAATCGTGGCCAGAGATGACCATGACTTCCCCCCGTTTATGGAGGATTGAATCTTAATTTCATCATGGTTCTGACCTAATACTGCGGCGGTGTAAACATGCCCATTGGACCACGTGGCTGCTAGCGGCTCGTTTGCGCTCGCTTGCACTTTAGTCGCGTCCCGTCCGCCATGTGCAAGATGATAGAGGGTGTGTTGAGTCAAAAGCCAACCGGATTGGGCATTGATCATCTGAAACTGCTGAATAAACGAAGTGATCGTAATCGATGCGAGTGCTTGTCTCGGTGCAGTGGACGAGGTCATTTTATTATGATGGGCTGTTCTGTGATGTTGGGGGGCATGTTGTGATGTTCCGCACCCCGCTAGAACGATACCAGCCAACGTAAATACTCCTGTGAAACCGGCAACTCGAACGGATTTCAAATACGTACCCTCTTTCGAACTTAGTTGCCAGTTAAAACGCCGCGTTGGCCTTGAAGGTCACTGGGCTTGAGTCTTCCCATACCAGTCATTTTCTTCCTTCAGGCCGATTTGGCTACAGTCAGTTGGAACCTTCATGCCTTACTTACGTTTGGCGAGACGTTCTCTTCTCCCTTCGGCGGG
>JAJYTS010000112.1 GCA_021792935.1 Bacillota bacterium
GGCGGGATTTGAGTCAAAGGCCATTATGTCGTATGCCGCCAAATATTCGTCTGCGTTCTATGGGCCGTTTCGGGAAGCGGCGGAAAATTCTCCCGCCTTTGGGGATCGCCGCACCTATCAAATGGACCCCCGCAACCGCCGTGAAGCTTTAAAAGAGGTAGCCTTGGACGTGGAGGAGGGGGCCGACCTTATCATTGTCAAGCCAGCCCTCCCCTATTTGGATGTCTTGTCGGACGTGCGTCGGGCGGTATCGCTTCCCGTCGCCGCCTATCAGGTGTCGGGTGAGTTCGCGATGATTGAGGCGGCGGCGCAAAATGGATGGATTGAACGGGAGCGGGCTATTTTAGAATCGCTGACCGCTATCGCCCGGGCCGGCGCCGATATGATTATCACCTACTGGGCATTGGAAGCGGCTGCCTGGCTAAACTCATAGCAGGCCATGAGGAGGAGGGGGACCTATGCAATCATCGCGTGCGGGTAAAGAGCCCTTTAAGGTTTTCAACCATGCCATATGGCTTTACGATATGAATCTGGACGATATCTTTGAGGAAACTCATCATCTTATCGTGGATTCCAGTTTAGGGGTGGTGGAGGAGAAGGGCGATGTCTCCCCGTCGGCATTGTCCCAGTCCCCCGCTTCCCAGTAAAGGATGACGCCATTGACTAAGAATGATCGGGCGGGGCAGGAAAAGCTAAGGCGCATTCCTGCCGTGCAAACGGTGCTGCGGGCGATTCCGCCGGTGGGGGACGTTGCCCCCAAATGGCTTAAAGTGGGGGCGCGCCAGGTGTTGGCGGAAATTCGCGAGGAACTCCGTGCCGGATCCGAGCTGTTGCCGTTAGAGGACATTCGGCGGCGGGTGATGTGCCGTGCCCGTGATTTGGCGCAGCCTCGGCTTAGACCGGTGATTAATGCCACCGGCATACTGGTGCACACCAATTTGGGCCGATCGCCCCTTCCGCCGCAAATGATGGCTCATTTGAGCGCCATTGCCACCCGGTACTCTACTCTGGAGTATCGCTTGCAAGAAGGGGTGCGCGGATCACGCCACGAGTTGGTTGAAGGATTGCTGGCGGAACTGGTGGGAGCGGAAGCCGCCATGGTGGTGAATAATAACGCGGCGGCGGTACTGCTGGCGTTGTCCTCTTTGGCGCCCGGCCGGGAGGTGATTGTTTCCCGGGGAGAACTGGTGGAGATTGGCGGATCCTTCCGCATCCCCGAAGTGATGGCTCTCTCGGGGGCTCGCCTGGTTGAAGTGGGGGCGACCAACAAGACGCATTTATCCGACTACGAGCAGGCCATCGGAGAAAATACCGCTCTCCTCTTAAAGGTGCACCAGTCCAATTTTCGTCAGGTGGGATTCGTAGAAAGTATTTCGGGCACGGAATTAGTGGCTTTGGGAAAGCGGCGCAATGTGCCGGTGATGGAAGACTTGGGCAGTGGGGTGCTTTTGCCCATTCAGTTGGAGGGCCACGTGGAACCGCAAGTGCAGCAAGTGGTGGGCGAGGGGATGGATATTACCACTTTTTCCGGAGACAAGTTGTTGGGCGGGCCGCAAGCAGGTCTCATTGTGGGGCGCCAAGACTTGGTGGCGCAAATGAAGAAGAACCCCTTGGCCCGTGCGGTGCGGGTGGACAAGATGACCCTCGCGGTATTGGAATTGGTGTTGCGTTGGTACTACGAAGATCGTGGACGCGATCTGCCGCTTTGGCGTATGATTTATATGCCATTGGAAAGTATTTTTCGGCGTTCTGAGGCGTTGATCGCCGCTGTTCGGGAACGATATCCCCAGGCCAGTTTGGAAATTGAGTCGGATTGGTCGGAAATCGGCGGGGGATCCATGCCGGGAACACGTCTTAAAACCTGGGTGGTCGCTTTAAGCGCGCAACCGGGGCGGCTGCAAAAGCTGGAATCCGCCCTGAGGGCGGCCTCCGACCCCGTGATTATCCGCATGAACCGGGGAAAACTCTTGTTGGATTTGCGCACGGTGTTTGAGGAACAAGACTCTCTATTGTCGGAAACCTTGGCCGATGCGTTAATGCGGACAGAAGACGGCTAAGGCAAGGAGGATGCTGAGATGAAGACTTTGGTACTGGTTAAGCAAGTGCCGGATACCGCGACAAAAATCCGCTTAAATCCGGGCGATACCGCCATCCAGACGGACGGGATAAAGTGGGTGATAAATCCCTATGATGAATTTGCCATTGAGGAGAGTTTGCGACTAAAGGAAAAGTTTGGAGGAGAAGTGGTGGTGGTCTCCCTGGGCCCCAGCCGGGTAGAAGAGGCTATCCGCCAAGCCTTGGCGATGGGAGCGGACCGCGCCATTCATCTTCTCACCGATGCGGAGTTGGACAGCGCCGGGGCTGCCCGCGCGTTGGCGCGTGCCTGCCAGGACGAGGGATATGACCTAATCTTAACCGGAAAACAGGCTGTGGACGACGATCAAGCCCAGGTTGGCTCCTTGTTGGCGGTGGAGTTGGGGTTGCCTCAGGTGACCGTGGTGTTGAAATTAGAGATTGACCCGGACGCCAAGCACATTCGCGCTGAGCGCGAATTGGAGGGTGCCAGCGAATTCGTAGAGTTGCCCATGCCGGCCGTGGTGACGGCGCAGCGGGGGATGAATGACCCCCGTTATCCCACCTTGCCTAACATAATGAAGGCAAAAAAGAAGGAAGTTAAATCCATTCCGGTAGACTCTTTAGGGGTATCCACCGATTTATGGGTGCGGGTTGAGGAATTAACGCTTCCTCCAGAACGGCCCGCCGCGAAAATACTCACGGGCGATCCCGCTGATGCTGCCCGTGAACTGGCCCGTCTATTGCATGAAGAAGCAAAGGTTATTTAGGAGGCGAACGCGATGGCACAAGGAATTTTGATAGTCGTTAATCAAGAAGGCGGCCGTGTTCGCCGAGTAGCCTATGAAATGCTTTCTCTGGCGCAAAGGCTGGCGCCCGGACAGGTGACCGCGCTGACGTTCGGAGACGGGGCGGACGCAACTCGAGAGGGTTTGGCGCGCCATGGCGCGGATCAAGTGGTGTTGTTGTCTCAACCCGCCTATCAACGCTACAGTTCGGATGGGTTTGCCAAGGCCGTGGAAAAGGTTGTGGAGACGGTTGACCCCGAAGCGCTCTTTTTCCCGGCCACAGCCTGGGGCCGCGATTTGGCTCCTCGGGTGGCGGGGCTGTTGGGAGCGGGGCTCGCGAGCGACTGCACGGAGATTTATTCTCGCGATGATGGTCGGTTGGGCGCGGTTCGTCCCATTTACGCAGGAAAAGTGCATGCTAGAGTGGCGATTGATTCCCCGCGGCAAATATTTTCTCTTCGGCCCAATATTCAGGCGGTGACGGAGAGCGGCCGAGCCGGGGGCCTGGTCGCCGTGGATCCGGGATTGGATGCATCCACTTTCCAGGCCGTCGTTACGGAAGTGCAGCAAAGCCAAGGCGGACAATTGGAATTGACGGAAGCCGACATCATCGTGTCCGGTGGACGCGGTGTGAAGGCGCCGGATAACTTTAAGGTACTGGGCGAATTGGCGGATGCCATGGGCGCGGCTCTAGGCTCGTCGCGGCCGGTCGCCGACGAAGGCTGGGTTCCGCATTCATACCACATTGGTCAAACCGGGAAGGTGGTTAGCCCCACCGTGTATGTGGCAGTGGGCATTTCAGGGGCTATTCAGCATGTGGCGGGAATATCTGGATCCAAGTACATTGTCGCCATTAATAATGATGCCGAGGCTCCTATTTTCAAAGCAGCGAATTATGGTGTAGTGGGCGACTTGTTCCAAGTGGTTCCGGCATTGGCGGAAGCGGTGCGGGAAATCAAGAAGGACGCCTAGACCCCATCGTTAAACGACACACGGCCTTCCCCACAGGGAGGGTCGTGTTTGTGCATATCCGTGGACAGGGCAGACATAGGGTAGAGGTGAGACTGGAATGGGGAGGATTTGGTGTGAAGCGCCCAGTATCGCTCCTGCTCCTTTTGCTGTTTGCCGTCGTGCAAATCTATTTCGCCCGCGTCCCGGTGTCGCATCAGGTGCAAGGGTCCACCTGGATTGAGGTAAGCCCCAAAGCCGGAGGGATGGTGGAGCGGCAAAATCGGTACTATTTGGTGACTCCGGCGGCGGCGTACATGCTGCATGCCAACGAGGTGCACATTACTACCGAGGAACAAAGTTTGAGCTGGATTGATGTTCCCGAGCCATCCGGCGCGGGGGTGTGGAAATTAGCCGTGGGACCCACGTCTTTGCCTTTGGTGGGAATTGGCGGTCCGGTTTACCCGTCCCCGGACGGGCAGTCTGTGGTCTGGGTGGATCCGGTGACGCGGTTGGGATATCTCAGTGGAGCGGGAGTGAATGACCTCAACCGCTTGTCCAGCCGATTGGGATCGATAAAAAAAGTCGTATGGGCGTCGGATAGCAAAGCCTTGGCTCTGATAGCTCAAGGACCGCAAGGTGAAGGTGCGTATGTCTGGGACCGCGACGGCAATCTTAATGGATTAGTCTTGCCGACTGATAAATTGTCCGTCGACAGTCTGGGTTTCTCCTCGCAAAATTCTTTGCTGGCGGGATTAAGCAATGGCCGTGTTTTATCACAAACCCGGGGTCTTTTACCTTTACCAGCGTTGTCCCCCTTATTTTTAGCGCCGCATCAGGCGGCTATTCTCGGGGAAACGGCCAATCGAGTAATTTTTTGGCATAACGGACAAAAGCTGCGGGTGAGCCGTCCCGATATTAAGTGGAGCGGACGGCCTGCATTCGCGCAGGATGGGCGTAATGCGGCCGTTTTAGGAAAGACGATGGGTGCGGAGTGGAAACTGTTAATTTATGGTGATGGTCGCCAGCTTGAAGTGTCTCTACCATTCTC
>JAJYTS010000113.1 GCA_021792935.1 Bacillota bacterium
CATGCTACACTCCCCGTCGGGTTTCCCGTTCGGATAAGCCGGGTGATGATGGGCCATTGTCATATCGGGCCCACTGCCTGGCTAAGGCAGATTTCACACTCATCCGCGTGGCCGCATTATGCGTCCACTTCCAAGCGCACGCCATTTTCGTTCCGATGATACAAAAACCCCGAGGCCTAGAATCCTCAACCTTTTCACGGGGGCAACTCTTCATTTGGCACACATGTGTGCGATTAACCTCCCCCCCCCAGACAAACAAACCGGATACCCTTAAGTTGATACTTCAAGATACGGCCAAACAAGGTGGGTGAAGTGGTTTTTGGTGTTCATTGAGATTTTGGTGGCGGGATTTCGCTGTTAGGCGGCGCGATTGCGTAGGACGAAGCCCCGGGTGACGTCCCCCCAATGCTACGTCAATGGGCCGACTCCCGAACGACAAAACCACTAAGGACCACGTCAGCGGATCATTGGGCAGGAATCTCTGTGATGAGAGAACAGAACAGGTCGATTCAGGGACATTTTGTCATTTTGTTGTCATCTGACATCGATAAGATTAACCAACTCAACCGTAAAAGGAGGGAATTCTAATGAAGAAGAAGCTGGTTTTAGGCTTGTTGCCGGCGGTGGTCCTACTGGCCGCCCCCTTGGCGGCTTCGCCATACGGCTTTGCCGCTGGTGGATCGACTGGTACGGCGTCGGCAGTTTCGGCATCCCACCCCGTATCACGAGCCCAAGCCGAAGCCATCGCGGTGAACGCCGTTGGCGGTGGACAGGTCACTCACATCTCCAGTGATACCTATCAAGGGAAGGCTGTCTATGACGTTCACGTCTTGCACCAGGGGGTCCTATACGACGTCAAAGTCTCGCAGAGCTCGGGCGTCGTGGCTCAAAAGAAGCTCGCTTCGGAACAACCAAGTCGCGTGTCGTCCCCGTCCGGTTCCTCCGGCACGTCTGCCTCGCCGGGTCCGTCCGTGAGTGCGAGCCAAGCTGGGCAATTGGCTGTTAACGCGGTAGGCGGGGGGTACGTGGCTCATATCTCGGCCGACCACTACCAGGCGCGCCCGGTATGGGATGTCCACGTGAGCTATCAAGGCCAAGTCTGGGACGTCAAGATTAGCCAAGGGACTGGATCGGTGGTACAACAGAAACTGTCGTCCGAGCAACATGCGCGGGCGTCTAAGGATCAAGCCCCCGACTCCCAGGATCAGCCCGATCATAAGAGCTCGTCCGGGTCCGCATCGTCGAGCGGCTCTATCGCCTATGGGCGCAAACTTACCGCTGTCCCCTCAGCCTATCAACAGTACGTGACTCAGGCTTTGCAACAGGAAAACGGTCGCCTAAAATGGGTTAAATTCATTCACAAGCACAACGGGGAGACGCAGGCCAACATTAAAATCCGCCGCGCCCAAGGCGGAACCGTCAAGGTCAAAGATCTCTTCAGTGCATCGGGACAGTTGATCCAACAAAAAGTCAATCATTAGAGAGAACTGATCGAGGATGGAGGGGAGACTCGGGCTCCCCTCCATTTTTGGTAGATTCGTCGGGGCGATAGAATGCGGACAAGATAAGCCCGCCATGTATTCTGCTCCGCGCCGACAGCAGACCGCGTCCTATCCGAAACAGGACGCGGTCTCGTTGACAACTAATTTGGCGCGATCCCTCTTGTCTACCTGTCATATACCGCCTGGTCCGACCGCCAATTCTGCCATCTGCTGTTCGTCGTCCCTTTTGACATCTAACCCATTAAATAACAGATTGGTTACCACGGCTACGATGCTTCCTACGACGATACCGTCCTCCAAAAACATACTGGCGTCGGATGACAGGTGGGCGAACAGTTGTGGAACCACTGACACCCCCACGCCAGTACCTAGGGCAATAGCCACTAAAAGAAGATTTTTGTTTTCGCTAAAATCGACCTGCTTTAACATACGTATTCCGGAAGCTACGACCATCCCAAACATGGCAACCATAGCTCCGCCTAGCACCGAAGTCGGGATAGACAGAGTGAACCCAGCCACTTTAGGAAAAAACCCGAGGATAACCAAAATGATACCAGCTGTCACAATAACGTTGCGCGTTTTCACCTTCGTTAGTGCAACCAATCCAACATTTTGAGAAAATGTGGTGTATGGAAAACTATTCATGACGGCGCCCAAGATTGCCGCCAACCCTTCGGCACGCAAGCCTCGGCGAATGTCGGCGGAGGTAATTTGCCGGTTTACGATTTCTCCTAACGCGAAATAGACACCGGTTGACTCGATCATGCTAACGATGCCCACGAGAGTCATCGTCAGGATGGCCGAGAGGTCAAACTTGGGCGGGCCAAAGTGGAAGGGGGTGACCAGACGAAACCAGCTAGCCCCCGTTACCGCAGAAAAATTCGTCAATCCCATTAGCCAGCCAATGATTGTCCCCGCAATAATGGAGATGAGCACAGCGAGAGCTTGGAGATTACCCTTGAAAAAACGATTAATCAGTATCACCAATACCAGGGTTAATAACGCCAGGCCCAAGTTTTGTGGATTGCCATATCCCGGTGCACCCAATCCTCCACCGGCATTATTAAGGGCCACTGGAAGTAAGGACAATCCAATAATGGTGACCACGGACCCGCGAACCACTGCCGGGAATAAGCGGACCAACGTGCCCATAAACTGTGCAAGAACCATGACCACCAGGCCGGAGACAATGATTGAGCCGTAAATTGCCGTAATTCCGTCAATTTTACCGATTAGCATCATAGGAGCGACGGCGGTAAACGTACAGCCGAGCATGACCGGGAGCTTGATCCCGATGAAATTGGTTCCTACGACTTGTATTAACGTCGCAATTCCACAGGTGAACAGGTCTAACGAGATTAAATAGCCGACTTGGGCAGAATGTAGTCCAATAGCCGGGCCAACAATCAAAGGCACTAACACCGCACCAGCATAAAACGCTAAAACATGCTGAATTCCCAAGGGGATTAGACGACCCACTCCAACATTATCCATGAATCCTGTCCCTCCCTCGTAAAAAACGTGCAGATTGTGGCAAGGGTGCACTGCAGAAGTCCCCATCTCACCAAAAAAGCCAGCCGTACTCACCGGGGACTTTCCCCGGCAGCACACCTGGCTGCGAAAAACACGACGCCTCTCGCTCCATCATGGAGCCGTATAACTACTTTCGTTTATCATTATAACACGAATGGTACGAATTGAGAGCATTATTAGTCTTGAGACGTTGGTTTCCGGCCAGTTAGGGTACCCGGCGCCCACAATAGTCGTAGGCGGTTGTTTGGTTCCCGCCATCGGCGGTGCGTGGGGGAAGGTCGCGTTTGATGTGCCGTCGTCATACAGAAGCGAAATCGGATGATTGATTTGGCCGACGTCACACATTCGATGAGAGCCATTCTTAGGGGATTAACCAGCCGGATAGCGATTTAGCATAATTGTTCGACATTTCCCGGTTGCGGGCATGGTGACGACCGGTTCATCCGCTATAATGGGGCAAGGAGGGATGGGCGGTGGTGCCCCGCGAAGAGTTGATACATCTCATTGATGGTGTGCCCGATGAAGCGTTGCCTTTCATTGAACATACCTTGAAGCGTTGGACGCCTGAGCGTTCGGCGGCGGCGCGTTTAATCGCACGCTTATCCGAGGGCTATGACTTCGGATTGCATGGCGAACGGCCCTATCAGAACCGCGATGACGTCTATGACCGTTGAGTTGGTCGATATATACTGAGAGTAGAAATCGCGCATGTGAGGAGGGATTGGACGATGGCGAGCCCCAAAGAACAGTTGCGTGAATTGATCGAGCGTCTGCCGGATGACTGCACCGTGGAGGACGTCCAGTATCACCTGTACGTGCAGCAGAAGGTGGAGCGGGGTCTCGCGGATGTGCGCACCGGCCGGGTGCTGAGCCACGAAGAGGTTGAGCGGCGGATGGCCAAATGGACCGACAAGTAAAGTGGACCCAGGCAGCGTTGGGCGACCTCGAAGCTGCTGCTGAATACATTGAGCGTGATTCGCCCCATTATGCGGCGTCGCTGATTATGAAAATTCTCGCCGCCGGCCGATCTCTTTCGTTTCTTTCTCACCGCGGGCGAAGGGTGCCCCAGCTAGCCGACCCGCACATTCGCGAACTCATTGTGCCGCCTTACTGTCTCATTTGCCGCATCGACCCGGATGCCGTATGGGTGCTCGCCTTAGTTCATGGGCGGCGTGACTGCGGTACCGTGTGGGTGGACCGGGACTCGCAGACCCGCTATTAGCCCTCGACCGATACTTCACAGACTGGATAGCCGGGTAACGGGGGCGTTAGTACCCTAAGAGGCGGGCCGGGCTGCAGCCCTTAGTGACCACGAGAATGGACCCGATCAACCTGAAACGCGCCACACTGACGATAAGTAAAAAGTCTTTGATCTTTGATCAATCACAGACTCCGAATACCCGGAAAACCTCCCCGTCCGGTATCGTAGGGGACTTCAGGCATTGCGACCGAGATGGGACGGCTGAGATGCTTCGGTAGTCCGAAGGCTAAAAGGGATCGGCGGCAAGTGTTCTGCAATCTCATTGTTATAAGCAATGCAGAAACAACCCGTTTTCCGCGGTGCGATGCGCGTGAATGAATTTCGATAGCCGATTGCGCTGATCGGCGTATCGATGCCGCGAGCCATCAATTTCAGAAGCGGCCGGTGCGGCGCCATCACGGAATTGCCGGTGAATTTCCTCATTGGGGCGGAATCGCTGATTGATCGCGTGAATCCCATCATTTTGGGTAAGGCTGCCTACTGGGCGCAGGCCGCGAAAGCGGTCCAAACTTACCGTGCGATGCGCGGTGAG